>JAEWCA010000411.1 GCA_023390875.1 Actinomycetes bacterium | reverse complement strand
GCGGATCCACGGGACGCCGGCATTGGCGACCGCCGGAAACATCACCACGTTGTCGACAACGATCGCATCGGGCTTCAGATGGGTCAGCAATTGCCGCAGCGGCTCTTCGACTCTGATTGCGGTGTCGACGATGGCGTCCCAGGTAGGACCCACATAGCTGTCGAGTTGGTCGAACGGACTTTGACGGAAGGCGCCCTTATAGCGTTCGATAAAGGCGTTCCAGTCGATCGGCGCTTCCGAGGCGGTGTCGGCGAGTTGGTATTCGGCAAAGCCGTATTCGGAGAACACGCCGCTGAAGCCGGGATGACAGATGAAGACCGGCCGCGCGCCCATGCGCCGCAGTTCCTGCGCGATGCCGACGCAGTTGAGCGCCGCACCGTAGCTCGCTTCGGGAAACAGGGCGATGGTCTTCGAAACGGCCATGGCGTCAACGGGAAACCAGCTTGAAGGCGGGAGGAACGCCGCGACCGACAAGGCGCGGACGCTGCGATTGCGAGAGCTGCAGATGCACGCGCATGAGATCTGCGGAGAGGTCCATCTGGCCGCGTTCGATCTGCTCGAGGATCTGCAGGTGCTCCAGATTGGACTGCATCAGGCGGAAGACGCTGACATGCCCCAGGCCCGGCGCGCTGCGCCTACGGCGATGGTGATTCGCAAGTGCTTCGGAAACGAACGGGTTGCCGCAGCTTCTGGCGATCAGCATGTGAAAATCGAAATCCGTGCGTTCGAACAGGCGGGTGTCGAAACTCGCCTCCGCTGCCGCTTCCAGAATCTGCATCGACTGGCGAAGCGCCATGATGGCCGCGCTGTCGCGCCGGAAGCCGGGAAGGGTGAGCGCCAGCGGCTCCATGGCCAGGCGGAATTCGTAGCTCTTGGCGGTTGCATCGGCGCTGACTGCGAATTGTTTCAGAAGCCATTGCTGGCCCGCGGCGCGCTCGGCCACGCCCTCTTCCGAAAGCTTGACGAGGGCGTTCTGAACGGACGGACGCGGCGCGTCGTAGCGCCGCTGGAGGGCGGCGACCGTCTGCATCTCGGCGATCCGTCCGGCGGCGAGGTCGCGCAGGATGGCGGCATGGATCTCCGCATCGCGATCGCCGGTTTCAGCGCTTAGCCTCGGGGTTTTCAGGGGATCGGCTGCCAGCACATAGCCGCCTTCCGCTTCCGCGGTGACGAGCCCACGTCCTGCCAGGACCTGGAGGGCCTTGCGGACCGGGGTGCGCGAGACGCCGCAGAGCGAGGCGAACTGCTGTTCGGCCAGGCGCCCGCCCGGCGACATGCCGCGCTCCCCCGCAATTTCCAGTATTTTTTGCGCAAGTTCGACATGCCGAGATTTGGCGCGTCCCGCTGCGGAGTCCATTCCTAAGCGCCCATTCTTGCGAAATACCTGCATTCCCAAGGCAACCATGCCGTGAGGCTTCCCATGATTATCGTGAGTAGAAATTCGCAGAAAGGGTCCTTGACGTTTTTTTTAAAAAAATAATACTGCCGTGCAGGGACGAAAGAGAGCGATCCAGTCGCCGGTATCGTGCCGAGGTGGAACAGAAACCAACACGGGAGATATTCGTGAAAGCGAAGATCGGACGTACCGCGCCTTGCGCGGTTGCGATGCTTGTTGCCGCAAGTCTTGCGGCCGGAAACGCTTCGGCCGCCGACCTCGTCATCTCCAACTGGGATGGCTACATGGCGAAGGATATCGCCGAAAGCTTCAAGGCAGCGACCGGGCTCGAGATCGAGGTCGTCAACCACGCGACCAATGAAGAGATCATGGGCAAGCTGATGGCGAGCCAGGGCAAGGGCTACGACGTCGTCTTCGTCTCCTCGCCGTTCGCGGAAATCCTCAATCACCAGGGCATGCTCGAGCCGCTCGACAAGGCCGCCATTCCGAACATCGCGAATCTCTATCCGGAAGCGGCAGGCCTCGCCTACGATGCCGGAAACAACTTCTCGGTGCCCTATACATGGGGCACGACCGGGCTCTGCTACCGCTCGGATGTCGTAAAGGGCACGCCTGACAGCTGGATGAACCTGCTCAATCCTTCGGACGACCTGAAGGGCAAGGTCACCATGCTGGCGACCGACCGGTGGCTGATGGCGGCCGGCGAACTCGCCAAGGGCTATTCCGTCAACGAGGCGGATACGGCCAAGCTCGAGGAGGTGAAAAATCTCCTGATCGAGGCGAAGAAGACGCTGCTCGCCTATGACGACACGACCTTCTATTCGAAGCTCGTTTCCGGCGAAGCCTCGTTGGTGCACGCTTGGGACGGCTGGTGCAACTACGGCATCGCCGAGAACAAGGAGATCAAATTCACCGTCCCGAAGGAGGGCTCCGACCTCTGGGTCGATACCATCGTCGTCCTGAAGAATTCCGAGCACAAGGATGCGGCGATGAAGTTCATCAACTTCATCCTCGATGCGAAGAACCACGCCTGGGCGGCGGAGAACATCCTCTACAAGGTGCCGAACAAGGCAGCGATGGATAGCCTCGACAAGGCGCTGTTCGAGCAATACCCGAACATGGCCATGACCCCGGCCGAACTCACCAAATACGAACTGCTGCGCGATCTCGGTCCGGCGCAGAAGGACTACGCACGCGCCGTCAGCGAGATAAAGGCGGCCAACTGAGCCGGTTCGATTTCCCGCCCCGCGGCCAAGTCGTGGCGCGGGGCGGTCTTTTTCCGGCAAGAACGGGGCGTCCGCTCCGATCGG
>JAEWCA010000031.1 GCA_023390875.1 Actinomycetes bacterium | reverse complement strand
CCGGCGCAGCGCCGGTACCAGCGCAAGAGCGGGCCCGCCTGACCTCATCGACCACCAACCCCCCCTGCCTCGGACCGAGGCAGGGGGCGTTCCGCGTGTCAGGCGGTCGGGCTCAGGACAGCAGCCGCAGCCGGACCGACTCGGGCCGCGAGGACAGCGCCTCGACGACCGCGCCGTCGACGGCCGACCCGGCGTCCGTGACCACGTAGCCGAGGTCGCCACGGGTCGCGAGAAGCTGGCCCTCGATGTTCACGCCGTGCTCCGCGAGCGTGGCGTTCACGGCGGCCAGCACCCCCGGCACGTTGCGGTGCAGGTAGGCGAGGCGGTGCACGCCCGGCGGCTGGTCGAGCGCCACGTTCGGGAGGTTGACCGACAGGGTCGTCGACCCGGTGGCCAGGTAGTCGCGGACCTTCTGCGACACGAACTGCCCGATGGCCTCCTGGGCCTCCTCCGTGGAACCGCCGGTGTGCGGCGTGAGGATCACGTTCGGCAGGCCGCGCAAGGGCGACTCGAACGGGTCGCCCTGGCGCTTCGGCTCGACCGGGAACACGTCGATCGCGGCGCCGCTCAGGTGGCCCGACACGATCGCGTCGCGCACGGCCGCGGGGTCGACGACGAACCCGCGCGACAGGTTGAGCAGCACGGAGCCGGGGCGCATGCGGGCGATCTGCTTCGCGCCGAACAGGCCCGCGTTGCCGCTGCGGCCGTCGACGTGCAGCGTGACGACGTCGGCGGTCTCGAGCAGCTCGTCGAGCGTGTGCATACGCCGGGCGTTGCCGAGCGCGAGCTTCTCCGCGGTGTCGTAGAACACGACGGACATGCCGAGGTTCTCGGCGAGCACGGACAGCTGCGTGCCGATGTTGCCGTAGCCGATGATGCCGAGGGTGCGGCCGCGGACCTCGTGCGCGCCGGTCGCCGACTTGTTCCAGACGCCGTCGTGCATCGCCTTGTCGAACTCGGTGAGCCGGCGCGTCAGGGCGATGATGTCGGCGATCGCGATCTCGACCACGGAGCGCGTGTTGGAGAACGGCGCGTTGAAGGTGGCGACGCCGTGCGAGGCGGCGGTCGCGAGGTCGATCTGGTTGGTGCCGATGCAGTACGCGCCGATCGCCACGAGGTCGGGCGCGTTCTCGAGGACGTGCGACGTGACGTGCGTCTTGGAGCGGATGCCGAGGAGGTGCACCCCGTCGAGCGCCTCGATGAGCTCGGACTCGTCGAGCGCACCCGTGCGCGTCGTCACGTCGAACCCGGCGGTCTCGAGGATCTCGCGGGCCTGGGGGTGGAGGTTCTCCAGCAAGAGGGCTTTCAGCACGACCCTATGGTGCGCCCCTGCGGGGCCGGAACCCAGGACGGTCCGGCCCTCGGACAGCCGTCTCAGGCCAGCCCGGCGGGCAGCGGAGCCGAGTGGAGCACGTGGAGGCTGCGCGTCGGCCGGGTCATCGCGACGTAGAGGTCGCCCGCGCTGACCGCGAGGACCTCCGCGGGCTCGACCAGCACGACGACGTCGAACTCGAGCCCCTTGGCCTCCTTCGGCGTGAGCAGGACGAGCGTCGCGTCGAGGTCGGCGGCCGACGACGCGGTCCCGACGACGGCGGGCACCCCGGTGTCCGCGAGCACCTGCGCGAGCTCGGCGACCCGTGCCGCGGGCGCGATGAGCGCGACGCGCCCGGCACCCGCGGAGTCGCGCACCTCGGTCGCGGACTTCTCCGCGCGCCTGGCCGCCGCGACGGCCAGCCCGTCCGCCGGGACCTGCTCGACGACGAGCGAGTCGGGCACCTCCCGGGCCGACGTGAGCGGGCTCACGGGCAGCCCGGCGGCGACGGCGACGCGTCGCGCGGCGTCCGCCACGGCGGCGGGCGTCCGGTAGTTGACGGTGAGCTCGGACAGCCGCCACGTCGAGCGCATGACCGGGTCGAGCATCCGCGCCCAGTCGCGGGCCCCGGCGGCCGCGGTGGTCTGCGCGACGTCCCCGACGATCGTGAGCGACCGGGTCGGGACGCGGCGCAGCAGGCTCCGCCACGCCATCGCGGACAGCTCCTGCGCCTCGTCGACGACGACGTGCCCGTACGTCCACGTCCGGTCCGCGGCCGCGCGCTCGGCGGTCGTGAGGCTCGGGCCCGACGACGCGAACCGGTCGGCCAGCATCTCGGCGGACACGATCGCGCCGCTGCCGGTCGACGCGAGCACCTGCCGGGCGTACTCGAGCTCGGACTGCCGGCGCTCCGCGGCGGCCCGGGCCTGCGCACGGGCGGCCTGGTCGTCCTCGCCGAGCAGCTCCGCCGCCTCGTCGAGCAGCGGGACGTCGGCGGGGGTCCAGGGTGCGTCCGCGGGACGCTCGAGCATCGCGCGCTGCGCGGGGGACAGGCCGCGGGCGGCCGACTCGAGACGCGCCGGCTTCGACCACAGGTCGGAGACGAGCTTCTCGGGGGTCAGCGGCATCCAGGCGAGGTTGAGCGCGATGCGCACCTCACGTGTGGTCCTGAGCTCCTCGATGATCTCGCCGCGCTCGTCGGCCGGGACCTCGAACTGCAGCTGGCTCACGTACTGGTCCGCGAGCCGCGCGAGCATGTCGCGCACGAAGCCGACGCGCGCCAGGTTGTGCGGCTTGTGGTTGCGCCGGGCCCGGGCGATCGCCTGCGCGACGTCCTGCGGCCGGACCACGACGGTGTGCCCGTCGACACGGATGCGGGTGGGCTGCGCGGGCACGCGCTGGCGGTCGTGCACCGCACGCGCGACCACGTCGGCCATGAGGGCGCGCCCCTTGAGCTCGGCGACGGCCTCGTCCTCGTCGCCGGTCGCGACGATGCCCGGGAACAGCTCGGCGATGGTGCTGGTCACCACGCCGGTCTCGCCGAGCGACGGCAGCACCTGGTCGATGTAGCGCAGGAACGTCCGGCTGGGTCCGACGAGCAGCACCCCCGAACGCTCCAGCAGCCGGCGGTGCGCGTACAGCAGGTACGCGGCGCGGTGCAGCGCGACGGCCGTCTTGCCCGTGCCGGGACCGCCCTGCACGACGAGCGCGCCGCCGAGCTCGGAACGGATGATCGCGTCCTGCTCGGCCTGGATCGTCGCGACGATGTCGCCCATCCGGCCCGTGCGGCCCGCCGCGAGACCCGCGAGCAGCGCCCCCTCGCCCGACAGGCCCGACAGGCGCGCGTCGCCCTCGTCCTCGAGCAGGTCGAGGTCGAGGACCTCGTCCTCGACACCGGTCACGGTGCGGCCCTGCGTGACGACGTGCCGGCGGAGCACGACGCCGTCCGGGTGCGCGGCGGTCGCGCGGTAGAACGCCTGCGCGGCCGGCGCGCGCCAGTCCGTCAGCAGCTGGGTCTGCTCGTCGTCCGTGAGCCCGAGCCGGCCGATGTACCGGCGGGAGCCGTCCTCCAGGTCGAGCCGCCCGAACACGAGCCGCTCCTCGACGGCCTCGAGCTGTGCGACCCGGTCCTCGTAGAGCGTCGCGAACGCGTCGCGCTCGCTGCGGTTCTGCGGCGACCCCGACGGCCCGGTCCGGCGGACGTGCGCGAGCCGCTCGCGCGTCGCCGCGCGGAGGGCGTCGAGGCGGGCGTAGCGCTCGTCCACGGCCACCTGCTCGCCGGCGAGCTCGCTGTCGATCCCTGCCACTGCGTGCTTCTCCTGTCCGCCGGTGGGGCCCGGCGTCGACGTCCTGCCGCAGGGCGTCCGGACGGTCGGGGGGACGGCACGGGCGCGCGAGCGGCCGTCCATTATCCGCCTCGACGGACGTCGTCGCACGCATCCGTCCGGGTGGCGCGTCCCCGCCGGAGCGCGGGAGCACTCGCGGCCCCTTACGCTCACTGCTGCCAGACCCGGAGAGGATCCCCGTGCCCCACAGCCCGACCGAGGCGCGCGAGCAGCGACGCGCCGTGCCGAACCCGGCCCCCGCGCGCGCTGCCGAGGGCGTGATCCGGCTGCTGCTCGTGGAGGACGACGACGGGGACGCGCTGCTCGTCCGGGAGCACCTCGCCGACGCCGGCCTGGTCACGGACCTCGTCTGGGCGCGCACGCTCGACGAGGCGCTCGACCACCTCGACGTCGACTGCGTGCTGCTCGACCTGGGGCTGCCCGACGCGATGGGCATCGGTGCGCTCGAGCGCCTGCTCGCCGCGGGTGCACCCGCGGTCGTGGTCCTCACGGGGCTGTCGGGCTCCGACGCCGGCCTGGCGGCCGTCGCCGCGGGCGCGCAGGACTACCTCGTCAAGGGCGAGGTCGACGGCGAGCTGCTCGGGCGCTCGGTGCGCTACGCCGTGCAGCGGCGCCAGCTCGAGCACGCGGGGCGCGAGCTCTACCGGAGCATGGTGCGCACCGAGGAGACGAACCGGCTGGAGCGTGCGCTGCTGCCGACGCCGTCGGTGCGCGACACCGGGCTGCAGGTCGGTGTGGGGTACCGCGCGGGACGGGACGGCCTGCTCGGCGGCGACTTCTACGACGTCGTCGAGCGCCCGGACGGCACGGTGCTCGTCATGGTCGGGGACGTGTGCGGGCACGGCCCCGACGAGGCCGCGCTCGGCGCGACGCTGCGGACCGCCTGGCGCACGCTCGTGCTCGCGGACGTGCCGGCCGGCGAGATCCTGCCGCTGCTCGAGCGCGTGCTCGGCTCGGAGCGCGCGCACCCGTGGATCTTCACCACGGTCTCGATGCTCGCCGTCGCCCCCGACCGCGCCACCGCGGACCTCTACCTCGCCGGCCACCCGGTCCCGCTGCTGCTCGGCAGCCCGTCGACGCTCCTGCCGACGCAGCGCCGGGGACGGGCCCTCGGCATCCCCGTCTCCGGCGGGTGGGAGCCGCAGCACCTGACCCTCGGCGACCGGTGGCGGATCCTGCTGTACACCGACGGCGTCCTCGAGGCGACGGTGCACGGCGGTCCCGAGCGCCTCGGCAAGGCCGGCCTGCTCGCGCTCGTCGACACGGCGCTCGCGGCCGACGGCGAGACCGAGGTCGACGCCCTCGTCGACCGGGTGCTCCACGACGTGCGCGTGCTGCACGGCGGTGACCTGGTCGACGACGCCGCGGTCGTCGTCGTGGGCTGGCGCGCGTGAGCGCTGCCGGGCCGCTCGTGCGGCGGACGTCGACCCTGCGCGGGCGCCTGCGGGCCCTGCTCGTCACCGCGGGCGTCGTGCTCGGCCTGGTGCTGACCGCGACGGGCCTCGTGTTCGCGCACCTCGTGGACGTCCAGCGCACGCTGACGATCGAGTACTTCAACGCGATCACCGAGGGCAACGGCGCCTACATCCGGCTCGTCGACGCGGAGACCGCCGTCCGTGGGTACGCCCTGACGGGCGACCCCGTCACGCTCGAGCCGTACGAGCGGGCGCGCGCGGAAGGCATCGACTTCGCGGCGCTCGCGGAGGACGTCGCGAGCGCGGCCGACGACCCCGAGCTGGCCCGGACGTCCCGGGCGGCGGCGGAGGCGGCCGAGCGGTGGGAGGACGAGTTCGCCACGCCGCTGATCACCCAGATCAGGTCGCAGGGGCACGAGTCCGTGCAGACGGAGCAGGTCGAGCAGGGCAAGCGCCTGTTCGACGACACGCGCACGGCCGCCGCCGCGTACCTCGACCGGCTGCGGGAGCTGCGGGCGCAGGGCGTCCACGACCTCGACCGGTGGACCCGCATCGCGTCGTCGATCGTCACCCTGCTCGTCCTGGCCGCGGTCGCCGTCGGCATCCTGCTGTGGGTCGCGCTCAAGCGCTGGGTCGTCGAGCCGGTCGACGCGCTCGCGGCGGACGCCCGTGCGGTGTCGTCGGGCAAGCTGGACCGGCCCGTCCAGGCGACCGGTCCGGGGGAGATCGCGACGCTCGCGGCCGACGTCGAGAGCATGCGGGTCGCGCTCGTGCGGCAGGTGCAGGTCGTCGAGGCGAGCCGGGCTGAGATCACGCTCGCCCACGACCGCCTCACCGAGCAGGCGGAAGAGCTGCGCCGGTCGAACCGCGACCTGGAGCAGTTCGCGTACGTCGCGTCGCACGACCTGCAGGAGCCGCTGCGCAAGGTCGCGAGCTTCACGCAGCTGCTGCAGAAGCGGTACGGCGGCCAGCTCGACGAGCGCGCCGACCAGTACATCGAGTTCGCCGTGGACGGCGCCAAGCGCATGCAGCGGCTCATCCAGGACCTGCTCGGCTTCTCGCGCGTCGGCCGCGTCGGGGGCGAGGTGAGCGACGTCGACCTCGACGACGCGCTCGCGCAGGCGACGGACAACCTCGAGGAGTCGATCGCGGAGGCGGGTGCCGTCGTCACGCACGACGAGCTGCCGACGGTGCGCGGCGAGGCGGCGCTACTCGTCCAGCTGTTCCAGAACCTCGTCGGCAACGCCGTGAAGTTCCGCCACCCGGACCGGCAGCCACGCGTGCACGTCGCGGTGACCCGGACCGACGACGCCTGGCAGTTCGAGTGCCGCGACAACGGGATCGGGATCGACGCCCAGTACGCTGAGCGCGTCTTCGTCATCTTCCAGCGGCTGCACGCCAAGGACGTGTACGAGGGCACCGGTATCGGCCTCGCGCTCTGCAAGAAGATCGTCGAGTTCCACGGTGGCCGGATCTGGATCGAACCGCGGGACGGCGACGGCACCAGCATCTGCTGGACCTTGCCCGACCGGACCTGACCTGAGCGCCCGCGACGGGCGAGACGAGCGGAGCGCACGTGCCGAGCACCAAGATCATCGACGTCCTGCTGGTCGAGGACGACCCGGGCGACGTCCTGATGACCCGTGAGGCCTTCGAGCACAACAAGGTGCGCAACCGCCTGTCGGTGGTCGCCGACGGCGTGAGCGCGATGGAGTTCCTGCGCAAGGAGGGCGAGCACGCCGACGCCCCGACGCCGGACCTCATCCTGCTCGACCTCAACCTGCCGCGGATGGACGGGCGCGAGGTGCTCCAGGCGCTCAAGGCCGACGAGGCGCTGCGCTCCATCCCGGTCGTCGTCCTCACGACGTCCGAGGCGGAGGAGGACGTCGTGCGCAGCTACTCGCTGCACGCGAACGCCTACGTCACGAAGCCGGTCGACTTCGACCGGTTCATCGACGTCGTCCGTCAGATCGACGAGTTCTTCGTCGAGGTCGTGCGCCTGCCGGGCCGCTGACCGGGCCCGTCCGGCGGGAACACGCGCCCACGCAGGTGCGTTGTGGCCCGGTGTACCTGCCCGACGAGGCAGGCGCCGGACGGAAGTGAGCGCACACGCATGCTGAACCCCTCGGACATCTACGACGTCGACCCGGAGGTCGCCGCGCTGCTCGAGACCCGTGCCCCCGAGGGCTCGGGCCCGGTGCTGGTGCACGCGGTGCGCGGGTTCGTCGACGCCGGCAGCGCCGGGTCGCTGCTGGCCGACCACGTCACCGACGAGCTGCCCAGCACGCGCCTCGTGACGTTCGACGTCGACCAGCTGCTGGACTACCGGTCGCGACGCCCCACGATGACGTTCGACGCGAGCACGTGGAGCGCGTACGAGGAGCCCGAGCTCGTCATCGACCTGGTCGACGACGTCAACGGCGTCCCGTTCCTGCTCCTGCACGGCGTCGAGCCGGACGTCCAGTGGGAGCGGTACGTCGCGGCCGTCCGGCAGATCGTCGAGCGCTTCGACGTGCCGCTCACGGTCGGCGTGCACGGCATCCCGATGGGGATCCCGCACACCCGGCCGATGTCGGTGACCGCGCACGCGACCCGGCCCGAGCTCGTCGCCGACCACGCCGCGTGGTTCGGCACCGTGCAGGTCCCGGCGAGCGCGAGCGCGCTGCTGGAGCTTCGCCTCGGGCAGTCCGGCCACGACGCGATGGGTTTCGCGGTGCACGTGCCGCACTACCTCGCGCAGTCCGCGTTCCCCCAGGCCACCGTCGCGGCCCTGCACAGCGTCGAGCGCGCGACCGGGCTCGACCTGAGGTCGGCCGCCCTGACCGAGGCGGCCGGTGAGGCGATGCTCGAGATCGAGCGGCAGGTGGCGGGCTCCGAGGAGGTCGGTGCGGTCGTCCGGGCGCTCGAGGAGCAGTACGACGCGTTCGCGCGCAGCGCGGGCCGCACGAACCTGCTCGCGGGGTCCGTCGACCTGCCCACGGCAGAGGAGCTGGGCGCCGAGTTCGAACGGTTCCTGGCGCAGCAGGGCGACGACGGGACGCCGTCCTGAGCCGTCGCCCGGAGCTGTGACCGAACCTTTACCGGATCGTTGTCGCAGCGTTTCTGACGAGCGTCCGAAAACGTGGCGTGGCCCACACCACCGTGCAAGGATGCCAGCGTTGCAGTGACGTACTCGTTTGACCGGCGCCGATCCTGGGGGTGACCTCGGAGATCGATCCCCGGCCAGCCGTCCCGGCTGGGCCAACCGGTGCAGGACGTGAGGCATTGCGGCACGGCACGGGCAGAAGGCGCGGCCGTCACCGGTTGGACAGAAGGAACAGAACATGGCACAGGGTGCTGTCAAGTGGTTCAACGCCGAGAAGGGCTACGGCTTCATCGCCCAGGACGGCGGCGGCGCTGACGTCTTCGTGCACTACTCCGCGATCGACACGCAGGGCTACCGCTCGCTCGACGAGGGCCAGCGCGTCGAGTTCGAGATCACGCAGGGCGACAAGGGCCCCCAGGCCGAGCGCGTCCGCCCGCTCTGATCTCCCGCTGACGGTCGTACCGCGACCACATCCCTGACGCAGGGCCGCACCTCCGGGTGCGGCCCTGCGTCGTTCTCCCGGGCTGCGGAAGCTCAGGCGTCGGCGGGCGCGACGTCCGTCTCGGGCGCCTCGTCGAGCAGCGGCGGGGCGGCGCCCCGGAACGCGCGGGCCTCGTCCCCGTGCAGCAGGCGCGCGGGCGCGGGCAGGCTGCGGATCGCGCGCTCGAGCGCGGCCGACGGCAGGACCGCGCCGTCGTCGGTCCCTGCGAGGACGACGTTGCCGTAACCGCGGCCGCGCAGCAGCGCCGGTTCGGCGATCACGGCCACGTCCGCGAACACCTGAGCGAGTGTCGCGACCTCCGCGCGCGTCGTGGTGAGCGGGGGCCGGTCGGCGCAGTTGGCGAGGTACAGCCCGCCGGGGCGCAGCACGCGTGCGACGTCGCGCGTGAACTCGAGCGTGCGGACGTGCGACGGCGTCGTGTCGCCCGAGAACACGTCGCGCACCACGACGTCCGCGGACCCGTCGGCCATCGTCGCGAGCTGCTCGCGCGCGTCGCCGGCCCGGATGCGCAGGGCGGGGGACCGCGGCAGGTCGAACCACCCGCGGACGAGCTCGGGCAGCGTCACGTCGAGCTCGACGGCGACCTGCTGCGAGCCCGGCCGGGTCGCGTGCACCCAGCGGGCGAGCGCGCACCCCGCCGCGCCCAGGTGCACAACGGTGAGCGGCCGGCCGGTGTCGTCGAAGCGGTCGACGACAGCGGCGAACTGCTGCATGTACTCGAACACCAGCCGGGTCGGGTCGGCGAGATCGAGGTGCGAGCTGGGCACGCCGTTGACGAGCACCGTGACCGCGTCCGCGTCGTCCGGGTCGACGACGAGCTCGACGGTCCCGGTCGCGATCGGCACCGGTCCGGTCGGCCAGGACGCCCGTCGTGTGGGTGGTCGCTGCGAGGCTGGCGCGCGTCGGGAGCTGCGGTCTCGGCCGGACATGCGCCCACCGTACGCAGCCCGGGCCGCCGCGGTGACGTCGGAGTGGTTGACGGAGGTCGAACACGTGTTCGATACTGGTGACGGGAAGGAGCTCACGCGATGGCACATCAGATCGATCGACCGGTGGGGGGCGTCGCCGCGCTGGGTTCCGGCCGCGTCACGGAGCTGTTGAGCCGTGCCGATGCGGAGCTCCTGGCCGCCCAGTTCTCCTCCGAGGCGTGGGAGCAGTTCTCGCACGCGCACCTGGCGGCCGTCCGCGCCGGCGCGGCCGTGGTCGCCGCGAACGGGCGCCCTGGCGGCCGACGCGGTCCGCGGTCGGTCTGGGAGATGCTCGACGCCGTCGCGCCCGAGCTCGCGCGCTGGTCCGCGTACTTCGCGGGTGCGGCGCCGCTGCGTTCAGCCGTGGACGCCGGACGTTTCGACGCGATCTCGCCGGCTCGGGCCGAGCAGGCCGTGTGCGCGGCCGAGGACTTCGTGGACGCGGCCCGCGACCTGCTCGAGGCGGGCGTCGACGGCTCCGAGGGTCGGACGGCACGGACCCTGACCATGAGGGCGTCGTGACCGGACGCCCGGGGCCGTGAGCCGGGGACGGCGGTCGGGTGCCGTCGGGAGCGTCGAGGTCGACGTCGAGGCCGGCTGCTCGGTGCTGCACGTCGAGCTCGACACGTTCTTCGTGTCCGTGGAGCTCGCGCGGCGTCCGCAGCTGCGCGGCCGGCCGGTCGTCGTCGCCGTGCCGGACGGCGGCGTCGTGCTCTCTGCCTCGGCCGAGGCGCAGGCTCTCGGGGTGCGGCCGGCGATGACGATGGTGACGGCCCGCACGCTCTGCCCGCAGGCCGTCGTCGTCCCACCCGACCACGCCGCGTACCGCGACGTCGCGGCGGGTGTGCTGGCCGTGCTGCGTGACGTGACCGCGATCGTCGAGCAGGTCGGCCTCGACGCGGCGTTCCTCGACGTCCGCGGGGCGCGCCGGAGGTTGGGTCCGCCCTCCGTCATCGCGGCCGGGATCCGCGACCGGGTCCGCGGCGAGCTCGGGATCACGTGCTCGGTCGGGATCGCGTCGACGAAGGTCGTGGCGCGGCTGGCGTCCGCCCAGGCTATGCCGGACGGCGTCCTGCTGGTCCCGAAGGCCGCCTCGGCGGCCTTCTTGCGCACGCTGCCCGTCGGCGCCCTCGACGCCGTGGGCGAACGCGTCGAGGCGGCGTTGGCGCGCCGGGGCGTCCGCACGGTCGCGGACCTGGTGCACTGCCCGCCGGCGGCGGTCCAGCGCGCTGTCGGCACGGTCGCCGGGGCGCACCTGGTCGACCTGGCGTGGGGGCGGGATCCGCGGCCCGTGGACCCGTCGGCCGCCGAGCGCTCCGTCGGTGCCGAGGTGGAGCTCGCGGGGGAGAGCACCGACGTGAGCGCGGTGGAGCTCACGGCGCACCTGCTGGCGGAACGGTGCACCGCACGGCTGCGTCGGCAGGGTCAGGTCGCGCGGACGGTGAGCATCACCGTGCGGACGTCCGACCTCCGGACGCTCACCCGTTCGCGCACGCTCGTGACGCCGACCGACGCAGGTCGGGAGGTGAATCTCGTCGCGCGCGCGCTGCTCGCCGGGGTGGACCTCGGCGGCCCGCCGGTGCGGCTCGTCGGGATGCGGCTCGACGGTCTGTCGGTCGCATCCGGCCTGGTCCGGCCCCCGACCGCGGACGAGGCTGTGAGCGTCCTGGACGCCCGCCCGCGAGACGTCGATCTCGCCCGCCGTCGCCCGCGCGACGCGTCCGGGG
>JAEWCA010000293.1 GCA_023390875.1 Actinomycetes bacterium | reverse complement strand
AGGCCAGGGTCTGGTCGCGCGACCCGGCCTCGGTGTTCTTCGGGCTGCTGTTCCCGAGCGTCATGATCGTGGCCCTCACCCTGATGCACCCCGGCTTCGGCGAGCCTCTCGGCCTGCCCGGCGCGTTCGCGCGGGTCACGGGCGTGCAGCTGCTTCTGCCCGTCGTCATCGCGATGGCGGTCGCGACACCGTTCATGACGGTGCTGCCCGCGACGTTCGGGGCGCTGCGCGAGAAGGGCGTGCTGCGCCGGTTCTCCGGCTCGCCGATGCGCCCGCAGGCGCTGCTCGTCGCGCACTTCCTCATCAACATGGCGGTCGTGACCGTCGCGTCAGCAGCGGCCGTCGCCGTCGCCCATCTCGCCTGGGGCCTGACGATGCCGAACGACCTGGGCACCGTCGTGCTCGCGTTCGTCCTCGGCAGCGCGTCGATCGCCGCGCTCGGCATCGTCGTCGCCGCCCGCGCGCCGCGCGCCGCCGTCGCCTCGGGCGTCGGGTCGACGCTGTTCTTCCTGCTGCTGATCACCTCGGGCATGTTCGGCGGCCCCGGGCCGCTCATGAACGACACGCTCGCGACGGTCTCGCAGTTCAGCCCGCTGGGCGCCGCCACGCAGGCGATGACCACCGGCTGGTTCGAGTCCGGCTTCCCGCTGCTGCAGATGCTCGTGATGCTCGGCTGGACGGCCGTGCTCCTGCCCCTCGGCGTGAAGCTGTTCCGCTGGCGCTGACCCCTTCCCCTCCCGCACGACGAGCGGGTCGCCCCTGCTCACCTCTCTCACGGTTGGAGCACCATGTCCTTCGAGTCCCTCCTCACCCCTGTCCCCCTGCCCTCAGGCGCCGTCCTGCCGAACCGGATCGTGATGGCGCCGATGGTGGTCCAGGGTTCCGACCCGGCGACCGGGCACGTCACCGACGAGGACGTCGCCTTCGTCGCACGCCGCACCACGGTGGCGGGCACGCTCATCAGCGCCGCCGCCTACGTCACGCCCGACGGCAAGGGCTTCGACCGCCAGATGTCGATCGCCGACGACACGTGCGTCCCCGGCCTGCGCCGGCTCGCCACCGCGATGCGCCAGGACGGCGCCCGTGCGCTCGTGCAGCTGTACCACGGCGGCCGCGAGGCCCGTCCGGCGGCCGACGCCCTCGGTCGCGCCCTGGCCCCCAGCACCATCGAGTTCCCCTGGCTGCCGTACGTCCCGCAGGCGATGACCGAGGACGAGATCGCCGCCACGATCACGGCGTTCGGCGACGCCACCCGCCGCGCGATCGAGGCCGGCTTCGACGGGGTCGAGATCCACGGCGCGAACCACTACCTGCTCCAGCAGTTCTTCTCGGCGTCCTCCAACCACCGCGACGACGCCTGGGGCGGCGACCTCGAGCGCCGGATGGCGTTCCCGCTGGCCGTGGTCGCCGAGGTGCAGCGGGTCGCCGCGAGCGCCGGGCGGGAGTTCGTCGTCGGCTACCGGCTCTGCCCCGACGAGGTCCACGGCGACGTCGTCGGCTACACCGTCGACGACGCGCGGGTGCTCGCGGACCGGGTCGCGGCCACCGGGATCGACTACCTGCACGTGTCGGTCTTCGGCGGGTACGCGACGGGACCCGCCGACGACGACCGCTCGTACGGCCGGCACGTCGTCGACGCGGCCGCGGGTCGTTGCCCGGTGATCATCGTCTCGGAGGTCTTCACCGCCGCCGGCGCGGTCGGCGCGCTGAAGCACGGCGACCTCGTGGCGATCGGCCGGGCGGCGCTGATCGAGCCCGAGTTCGCGGCGAAGATCGTCGCCGGGCGGCTGGACGAGATCGAGACGTCGGTCAAGGGCCGGTACCTGGACCTCGACCTCCCGGCGGGCCTGCGCGAGTGGTACGCGAGCGACGCGGGACGCGCTCTGCTGCCGCCGCTGGCGGGGGTCGAGGACTACGTCGGCTGAGAGCCGCCCCTTGCCTGGCGACGGCTCGGGGTCCGCTCGGGTCAGTCGGGGCCCCTGGTCACGGTCGTGACCCAGACGCTGTCCGGGCGCCGCTCCTGCACACGGTCGAATCCGGGGCGGACCTCGGGCCGATCGCGCTACGCATTCGTCCAGGGCTTGGCGACGACGGCGTGCACGAGCAGCCGCACACGAGCGTCGGCGCCGTGCAGCGCCCGGTTCGGTCGTCGAGGCGTCCCGAACCATTCGTGCAGCACGTGCGCGGCATCGCGGCCTTCCTGGCGCGCCGGCCAGTCGGCCGCGGTCCGACCCGCTGCGTGCGCAGCTTCCAGCAGCCGATGGATGTCCAGGGCGTCCGAGCCGGCGAACCGGCCGCGGTACGCGTACGCCTTGAGCACCAGGGCTGCGTCGACGTCCGGGAGCGCGAGCGTAGTCTGCACCCCGGTCCCGTCGGTGAGGACCGCGGTGATCTCCACGTGGGTCGCAGGCTCCATCAGCGCGTGTGCAAGCCGGGAATCGCGTCCACGACCAGCTGGCCGCGTTCCTGGTTCTCCTCGAGCCGGCCGGTGTACGACGTCGTGAGCACGTCGATCACCAGCTCCCGTCCGTCGCCGTCGATCCGCGCGAATCGGTTCCCCTGCACCTGGTCGTACCCGGCGCACAACAGCGCCTGTCGCAGCCGTTCGTCCCCGCACACGTCGAACGGGACACCGAGATCAGCATCAGCGGTCTCGCGGGAAGGGGCGAGCCCGCCTGCACCATGCGCTTCGACGAGGAGCGTCACAGCGAGCCCGCCGACAAGCCTGTAGGGCACGTCCAGCTCACCGGCGATCGATGCGATGTCCGCGGCGGCGAGCCACCCGGCGTCGGTCGCGCGGGAGGTCGACGTGAGCACGAGCGCGTTCATGCGGCGCCCACCAGCTTCTCGCGCAGATTGTCGGCTGCCGCGGTGTCGCCGTCCTGCGTGAGAGTCAGCCACGCGCGCCACGGGTCGGCCAGGCGAATCCCGTCGCGATCCTCGCCGTCATCCAACGCGTACGGGTCGTCCGGCACGGCGATCGTCACCGTGGCGCCGCTCGCCGGTGCCGGTGTACAGCCTGCCTCGGTGAGATCGACGAGCTGGTCGACCCAGATGGTCGTGCGGTCCGGAAGCGCCCAGGGCGCGTAGCTGTCCGCGGCAACCTGGCCGGTGACCGCGTATCGGACACCCGCCTCCTCAAGCACCGCGACGATCGTCCGAGTGGCGGGGACCGGGGGTTGGAGTGTGAGCCACGTCGACAGGGTCTGCGGGCGTGGGTAGCGATCGGCGAGCCACCGAGCAGCGCCGTTCCGGTCCTTCAGACTCCAGCCAGAGGGCTGGCTGGAGATGTAGGCGTCGACGTCCTTGAGCGCTTGGGACACCCGCGGTTGCGACAGCGACACCTCACGGGCGAGCTCCGTCTGGGTCCGTGGCGTGGAGTCGCTCAGGAGCGAGAGGACCAGCGCGTACGTGCCCCACGGCGTGCGGCCGGATCGCCGGCGTCTCGGGTCCGCGTCGTCCTCGTCGTGGCGGCTCGACGCGTCGATCACGTGTGTGCGACCGTCCCGGTCGATCAACGTGCCGGTGACCCGTCCGTGTTCAGGTGCGACCAGGAGCGAGACGCCGGCTTCGAGAGCGGCGTCGCGAGTCGCGCGGGTAGCCGACTCCGCGATCACCAACGGGCGCGGGCGGCCAGCGGCCAGGGCGTACCGGTCGACGCTGTAACGGCCCAGCCGCGACGGGTACAGCGCGCGGGTCGTCTGCACGTCGTAGGCGGTCGTGGGCATGTCCGGGCCGGACAGGGTGATCGGTGCATGTACGCGCACCCCGCGCGATGACGCGAACGTGATGCCGTGCGTCTGCGCGAGGGCGAGCCAGGCGTCGCTCATAAGCATTGTCAGCCTCCGACTGATAATGCTTATAGTCTACTAGCGCGGGTCTGGTGAACTGCACACGCCCGCGGGACGGATGCTCAGCCTCTGCTGGACGGTCAGTTCGGCTCGGCGCGCCCCTCGCGCCAGTACCCCATGAACGCGACGGCCTTGCGGTCGACACCGCACTCGCCGACGAGATGGCGGCGCAGCGTCTTGATGACGGCGGCCTCGCCGGCGAGCCACGCGTACATGGCGGCCTCGGCCCGCAGGGGCGCGCCGTCGGCGTCGACCGGGACCTCCCACAGGAGGCCCGCGTCGACGTCGACGTCCTCCAGGTCGACGTCCGGCGCGGGTGCCTGACCGGGCAGCATCCGGGCGGCGGCGGCCTGGACGGCGGGGACGAGGAGGGACCCGTGCGCGCGGCCGTCGCGGCCGTACCACCGCACCGTGACACCCTCCGGCGCCACCAGCGAGAGCCGGTCCTCCGAGGACGGCATCTCGATGAGCGCCTCGCCGCGCGCGTCGGCGGGGAGGCGCTCGAGGATGCCGGCGATGGCGGGCAGCGCGGTCTCGTCGCCCGCGATGAGCAGGCGGTCGGTGCGGGCGGGAGGCACGAAGTCGACGCCGCCGTGCGGGCCGACCGCGTCGGCGTTGGGGCCGAGGATCACGAGCTCGTCGCCGGGCGCCGCCGAGAGCGCCCACCGGGAGGCGGGGCCGAGGTCGCCGTGCAGGACGACGTCGACGTCCACCTCACGGCGCTCGTGGCGGACACCGCGGGCCGTGTACGTGCGGATCGGGTGCCGCCGCTCGTCGGGCAGCGAGCGCCACCGGCCGTACCAGTCGTCGCTCGCGCGCAGGTCGAGCAGCTCGGTGTAGCCGCAGTCGAGCGGCAGGAAGAACTTGATCCGCTGGTCGAAGCCGTTGTCGGCGAACCGGTCGAGGTCGTCGCCCGTGAACGTCAGGCGCAGCACGCTGGGGCACAGCCGCTGCACGCCGGCGACCTGCACCGCGAACATCCGGAACGGCAGGGCCGGCGCCTCGAGGGCGGGCGCCACGGTCGTCGCCTCGGTCGTCGTCACGTCCGTCAGCATAGGGGAAGGTGAGGCTTGCCTCACCAGGGTGTTCGTCACACCCGCGGACCCCCGATGATGGGGCCACCACCCCGACGACGAGGCGAGGCGACGATGACGCAGCAGGCCACCCCGATCCCGCACGACAAGGCCGACCAGCTCCAGCAGGTCCAGGAGGGCCTGATCGACGGCGAGACGATCTACGCGGTGTACGACTGCACGGGCGTCGGCACCGGCTTCGTCGGCGTCACCAACCTGCGCGTGATCCTGCAGGACAAGTCGTTCGCGGGCGGGAAGTCCGCGGTGACGTCGCTGCCGATCCGGTCCATCCAGTCGATCTCGTTCGTCTCCGACAAGTCCGTGTTCGGCCGTCACATCGCGTCCGCCACGATCGCCCTCACGGCCGGGTCAGCGGTCCACGAGGCGACCTTCCGCGGCGACGCCAAGGCGAAGCACGTGCACGACACGATCCTGTGGCTGCTCACGCGCTCCTGATCGGCGCGAGCGTCACAGCGACCGGCGCGTCCGCCACAGCAGCGAGACGAAGTACGGCGCGCCGATCACGGCGGTGACGAGCCCGGCGGGGATCTGCACGGGCGCGAGCACCGTCCGTCCGACGGTGTCGGCGACGCTCAGCAGCACTGCGCCGAGCAGGGCCGCGACCGGGATGACGCGCGCGTGCGACGACCCGACGAGCGACCGCGCGAGGTGCGGCGCGACGAGCCCGACGAACCCGACGACGCCGACCGCCGACACCGACACGGCCGTGAGCAGCGCGGTCACGGCCAGCAGCAGGAACCGGGTGCGTTCGAGCCGGACGCCGAGCACGCGGGGCAGGTCGTCGTCGAGCGCGAGCACGTCGAGGTCCCGCCGGTGCCGCACGAGGACCGGCACGAGCACGACGAGCGCGACGGCGACGGGCCACACCTGCGCGGCGGTCCGCCCGTACGTCGACCCGGACAGCCACGTGAGCGCCATGGTCGTGTTCCACGGGCTCGTCACGACGACGAGCAGCGTGATGAGCGAGGTCGCCGCCGCCGACACCCCGATCCCCACGAGCACGAGCCGGTCGGAGCTCAGGCCCCGCCGCGACGACAGCCCGTAGACGAGCGCGAACGTCAGCACGGCCCCGACGCACGCGGCGGCGGACACGACCCACACGGACGCCGCGGGCATCAGCACGATCGCGAGCACGGCCGCGACGCCCGCACCGCCGGTGATGCCGAGCAGCCCCGGCTCGGCGAGCGGGTTGCGCGCGACGCCCTGCACGCTCGTCCCGGCCAGTCCGAGCGCCGCGCCGGCCAGCACGGCGGCCATCACGCGCGGCATCCGCTGGTCGAGCACGAAGCTCACCTGCCGGCCGCTGGTCCCTGCGAACCAGTTCGCCACGTCGCCGAGCAGCAGCAGCCGGTCGCCGAGCAGCACGGCAGCCACGAGAGCGACGGCCAGCACGACGCACAGAGCAGCGACGACGACCACCACCCGACGACGGGACGCCGGACGGGCACCCACCGCGGCGACCTGCGCCGACCCGCTGTCCCGCAGCCGGCGGGCGAGCCACACCATGAGCACGGCGCCGAGCAGGGTCGTCACGACCCCGGTCGGGATCCCCGCCCCGGTGCGGCCAGGCACGAGCAGCCGCAGCAGCACGTCGGCCGCCAGCACCACGACGCAGCCCGCGAGCGCCGCCAGCGGCAGCAGGGCCCGGTGCCGGTGCAGTCCGCGGACCCGTCCGGCGACGAGCCGCGCGATCACGGGCGCGGACAGCCCGACGAACC
>JAEWCA010000278.1 GCA_023390875.1 Actinomycetes bacterium | reverse complement strand
CCGCGAGGACGGGCCCGTCGCCGTCCGTGCCCGATATGCTCCGCCGCACCGACACCTGGCGAGAGGGCTGGCGAGAACGCACCGTGGAGCCGCTGACGTTCGTGACCCCCGTGTTCGAGGCCGAGCTCGCGCTGCTCCACCTGCAGGCCCGGTCGTTCGCGGTGCACGTGCCCGACGAGGTCGCGCACGAGGTCGTCGTCCTCGACAACACGCGGCGCGGCCTGCGCGACCCGCGGGCCCTGCTCGACGCGTACGGTCCGTGGGCGTCGAGGGTGCGCATCCTGCGGCCGGACGACGTGTGCCCGCTGCCGACGGTCTCGGGCTGGCGCAGCCAGCAGGTGCTCAAGCTGGCCGTGGCCGGCCTCGTCGAGACGCCGCGGTACGTGACGCTCGACGCGAAGAACCACCTGGTCGCGACGCCGAGCCCGTCGTTCTTCGAGGCGCCCGACGGCCGCATGCGCGTGCGCGGCTACAGCTACCGGGAGCACCCGCTGCGCGGGTCGCTCGAGCGGGTGCTCACGTACCTCGGCCTCGACCCGGCCGCGCACGTCGACCGGTTCGCCGCGACGGTGACGCCGTTCACGCTCGACACGGCCGTGGTGCGGGAGCTCGTCGCGGACGTCGAGGCGCGGTCGGGGCACACGTTCGCGCGGGAGTTCGTGTCGCAGGAGCTCACCGAGTTCTTCCTGTACGCGGGGTGGCTCGTGCGGCGCGACGGCACGCTCGACGGGCTCTACGAGCTGACGGACGCGGTGAACCCCGTGGTGTGGCCGCGCGCCGCGACGCCGGACGGCGTGCGGGCGGTCATCGCGTCCGCGGAGGGGTCGCCGATCTTCGGGGTGCACCGTGACGCCGTGCCGCGGCTCGACGCCGAGGCGCGCGACGTGCTCGGCGGGTTCTGGGCCGAGCGCGGGCTCGTCGCCGACCGTGGCGCCGGGGCGGACCTGCTGCTGCGGCTGCGGCAGGACTACGACCGGCAGCGCCGGCGGCAGCAGGTGCGCGACCTGCCGCCGCGGGCCCTGACGCTGGTGCGCCGTACCCGCTCATCGCTCGCGGCGCGACTCGGCCGATGAATCCGTCTCAGCATCCGGGACAAGTGTTCAACTCGCCCACGCCCAGGTCAGCGCGGATCACGGGATGGTAACCGCGGGGTCCGAATCATCCGATGTTCGGCCGTACGGGTGAAATCTCCTAGGGTGGCGGCACGCGTCGGCTCACTCCATCGCCCTCGAGAGCGGATGCAGCACCTGTACCCATCGCCACCTGGAGGCCCCATGCGAGGACGACACACCGCACGCCGCCCCCGTCACCTGTCCGCGCTCGTCGCGCTCACGAGCGGCCTCGCCGTCGTCCTCACCGGGCTCGCCGCCAGCAACGCCAGCTCCGCCCCCGTCACCGCCTTCCGCCCCGCCGACCCGGTGCGCGTGCTCAAGGGCACGCCGCTCGCCGCGGGTGCCTCCACCACCGTCACGCTGCCCGACGTGCCCGTCGGCGCGACCGCGGTGACGCTGCGGGTCACGGCGTCGACCGGCAACGCCTCCACCGAGGTGAGCGTGTGCGCCGGGACCGCCCCCACGTGCACCGGCCCCCGCCTCAAGACCTCGTCCAACGAGCTCGGCACGCTCACCCTGTCCGTGCCGATCAGTGCGGACGACCCGCGCGTGACCCTCACGACGCGCGCGGCCGCGAAGGTCTACGCGGACCTGGGCGGGTACACCGTCGACACGAGCCTGTCGACGTCGTCGGCGAACTCGCTCTACCTGCCGCAGGAGCCCCGGCGCATCGCGACCGGCGCCACCCTCACGGACCGCGGGACGAGCGTCCTCACCATCCCGTCGGTGCCGGCCGGCGCCACCGCCGTCGCGCTGCGCCTCACGTCCGCCGCGGGTGCGACCTCCACGAACGTCGCCGCGTGCGCCGCGGGCGCGTCGCCGAGCTGCTCCGGCACCACGGCGCTCAACCCCCGCGCGGACCGTGCCCGCCAGTCGTCCGTCGTGGTGCCGCTCGGCGGGAGCGCCGGCGACCAGATCCAGCTGTTCAACCTCGGCGGCACCGTCGCGCTCGACCTCGACGTCGACGGCTTCTACGTGCGCGCGTCGACCCACCCGTCGGCCGGCCGCACGGTCGTCCCCGCCACGCCGCCCACCCTCGCGGCGCGCGTCCTGGGCCCGAGCAGCGTCAGCACCCTCACGCTCGAGCCGCCCGCCGGCGCGACCGCGGTGCACCTGCGCGTCCGGGCGACCGGCGCGTGGCGACCGACCGTCGTCACGCTGTGCCCGGGGTCGAGCCCGTCCGCAGGCTGCCGCTCGACCGCGATGCTGACCGCGTCGAAGGACGTCGCCACGTACGGTGACGCGGTCGTGGCCCTCGGCGGCACCGGCAACACGTCGGTCACGCTCGTCAACCGTGGCGCCAGCACGCGGGTCGTCCCCGAGGTGCTCGGCTGGGTCGTCGCGCCCGTCACCGCCGGCACGGCCACGCCGACCCCGACGAAGACTCCGGCACCGACCCCCACGCCGAAGCCCACCGCGACCCCGACCCCGACGCCGACGGCCACCGCGACGCCGAAGCCGACCACGTCGCCCAAGCCGACGGCCACCCCGACGCCCACGACCTCGCCGAGCACGAGCGCCAAGCCCGGCCCGACGAACACCGGTGTGCCCACCGGGACCGCGCTCACGGTCCACGAGGGCGACCTCACCATCACCACGCCGGGCACCGTCGTCGACTCGCTCGACATCCGCGGGTTCGTCAAGGTGTCCGCCGCGAACGTCACGATCCGCAACTCGATCGTCCGCGGGTACGCCGCCACGGCGAGCCGGAGCCTCGTGATCCAGGACTCCGCGTCCGGCTCGCTGCTCCTGGAGAACTCGGAGCTGTTCGCGGCCGCGCCGTCGTACTGGATCGACGGCGTGCGCGGCTACAACATCACGGTGCGCAGGACGAACATCCACGACGTCGTCGACACCGCCCGCATCACAGGTGACAACGTCCGGATCGAGTCGTCCTGGCTGCACGACAACCTGCACTACGACGTCGCCCCCGACCAGAAGGACGGGACGCACGACGACGGCATCCAGATCCAGAGGGGCAACAACATCGACATCGTCGGGAACACGATCGCGGGCGCCTACAACGCCGCGCTCATGTACTCGCCGGGCCTCGGCCCGATCTCCGACGTCGTCGTGTCGGGCAACTGGATCGACGGCGGTGGGTGCAGCGTGAACATCGCCGAGCAGGGCCGCGGCCCGGCGCCGGGGCTCGTGTTCAAGAACAACGTGTTCGGTCGCGACACCCGCGTGAAGGACTGCGCGATCATCGCGCCCGACACGACCGCGGCCGCCCTGACGCTCAGCGGCAACACGTACACCGACGGGAAGGTCGTCACCGTCCACCGGGGCAGCTGACCGTTCCGCCGCACGACCGACGGCGCCGCCCGGGATCCCCGGGTC
>JAEWCA010000269.1 GCA_023390875.1 Actinomycetes bacterium | reverse complement strand
GCACCGGCGCCGGACCCGACCCGGTCGACCCCGGCGTGCTGGCGCTGGTCGCGCAGGTGCTGCTCGACGTCGTCGTCGCGCGCGGCGGGTGGAGCCTCGAGATCGCGGACGCCCGCGCGTGGGTGCGGCTCGCGGCCGGTCGCGTGCCGTACGACGTCGACGTGCTCGCGGAGGCCCTGCACCCGCAGTACACGTCCGACGCCGTGCCGGACCTGGGCCGGATGCTGCCGGTGCTCTGACCGGGCGACCCCGGAGGCCGCCGGCGGGGAGGTCGCCCCGCGCAGCAGGCAAGATGGATCTCACCATCCCGGCCCGCAGCGATTGGACCCCGCATGGCAGCAGCCGCCCTGTACCTCGGGGCCGCCCTCGTCGGAGGGCTCCTCGCGGTGCTGCTGCGCCTGCCGCCGCTCGTCGGGTTCCTCGCCGCCGGCTTCGCGCTCGGCGCGGGCGGCGCCCCCGAGCTGCCCTACCTCGACGCGATCGCGCAGCTCGGCGTGGTCCTGCTGCTCTTCGCGATCGGCCTCAAGCTCGACGTGCGCACGTTGCTGCGCCGCGAGATCTGGCTGACGACCGCCGTCCACCTGGCCCTGAGCGTCGCGATCGCGCTCGGGTTCCTCGGGCTGCTGGCCGTGATCGGGTTCGGGTACGTCGCAGGCGAGTCGTGGGGGGCGCTCGCGCTCGTCGGGTTCGCGCTGTCGTTCTCGTCGACGGTCTTCGTCGTCAAGGTGCTCGACGACCGTTCCGACACCACGTCGCTGTACGGGCGCATCGCGGTCGGTGTGCTCGTCATGCAGGACGTCGCGGCCGTCGTCTTCCTGTCGCTGGCCGGCGGCGAGCCGCCGAGCCCGTGGGCGCTCCTGCTCGTGCTGCTGCTGCCGGGGTCGTGGGTGCTGCACCGCATCTGGGACCGCGTCGGCCACGGCGAGCTGCAGGCGCTGTTCGGGGTGTTCGTCGCGGTCGTGCTCGGCTTCGGGCTGTTCGAGCTCGTCGGGATCGACGGCGACGTGGGCGCGCTCGTCGTCGGCGCGCTGCTCGCGTCCCACCCGCAGGCCGGTGAGCTGTCGCGGTCGCTCATGACGTTCAAGGACCTCATGCTCGTCGCGTTCTTCGTCGAGATCGGGCTGCACGGCACGCCCGACGTCGTCGAGGTCGGGCTCGCCGCGCTCCTGCTGCTGCTCCTGCCGTTCCAGGTCGCCGCCTACTCGGTGGTGCTGTGGCTCATGCGGCTGCGGCGGCGGACGTCGTTCCTCGCCGGCCTGGTGCTCGCGAACTTCTCCGAGTTCGGGATCATCGTGGTCGCCGTCGGCGCGACCACCGGGCTGCTCAGCGAGGAGTGGGTCGTCATCGTGTCGCTCGCCGTCGCGTTCAGCTTCGGCCTGTCCGCGATCGTCAACCGCCGCGGCGTCGAGCTCGCGTCCCGGCTGTCCCGGCTCCTCCCCGCGCGGGACAAGCACCGCCTGCACCCCGACGACCGGCTCGTCGACATCGGCGAGGCCGACGCCGTCGTGCTCGGCCTCGGGCGGGTCGGCGCCGCGACGTACGCGCGGCTGCGCGACGAGTACGGGCTGTCCGTCGTCGGCGTCGAGCACGACCGCACGCGCGTCGCGACCCTCGAGGAGGAGGGCTACGAGGTGGTGCGCGCCGACGCGACCGACCTCGAGTTCTGGAACCGCGTGCAGCGGGCCGGGCGGGTCAAGGTCGCCGTGCTCGCGATGCCGTTCCACAAGGCCAACCTCATCGCGCTCGCGCGGCTCCAGGCCGCGGGCTTCGCAGGCAAGGTCGCGGCCGTCGCGCGGTACGACGACGACGTCGCCGAGCTGCAGCGCAAGGGCGCGGACGCGGTGTTCCACCTGTACGGGTCGGCCGGGTTCGCGCTCGCGGACCACGCCGCCGAGGTGCTGCTGCGCGGCCGGGGCGGTCCGGAGCAGCGCCGGCCCCCGGCGCGTCCGGACGAGGGGCTCGACGTGCTCGAACCGCTCGACCGCCGCGCGGAGCCGGCGTAGGCACGACGCGCGTCGGTGCTGACGGGCGGATAATCTCCCATCGGCCTAACGGGCTGATATCCTCGCGTTCGCCAGATGGGCGATCATGCTCCCACCAGGAGGCCGACATGGAGACCCGCTCGACCGTGCGCTCCCCTGTCGCGCTGGGCCAGGCGCTCGCACGGCTCCGCTACGACCGCGGCCTGACGCAGGAGGACCTGGCGCAGGAGCTGGGGATCAGCCGCCGCTACGTCTACGAGATCGAGTCGGGCCGCCCCACCCTCTGGTCGACTCGACTGTTCGAGCTCCTGCGCGAGCTCGGAGCGCACATCGACGTCGTCAGCACGTCCGAGGCCGACCCGTCCCGACGCCCAGGTGCCGAGGACGCCGGATGACCGGCGAGATGCTCGACATCTGGCTGTACGGCACGCACGTCGCGCAGCTGCCGGAGAGCTCGCGGGCAGGCATCTCCTTGACCTGGACGCCCGACGGCGTCGAGCGCTGGGGACGGGGTGCGCGACTGCTGTCGGCCAAGCTCGCCGTCGGCGAGGACCCCGTCGGCGCGCTCGTCCGGACCTACCTCGACGGCCTTCTGCCCGAGGGCAACGCGCGCGTCAACCATGCACTCACGGCAGGCGTCGCCCCCGACGACACCTTCGCGCTGATCTCCGCGTTCGGCCGCGACACCCCTGGCGCCGCGATCTTCGTCCCGGCGGGGCACGGCGACCCCACGCGGGCGGGCCGGTACGAGCCGCTGACGTCGGCCGAGGTCGCCGAGCGCCTGCGACGAGCGGACCAGCACCGGCCCGCATCACCGGCCGGTGCCACGGAGTCGTCCACCCTGCCGGGCATGGTCCCCAAGGTCACGCTGCACCGCGCCGACGGTCGGTGGTTCGCGTGCAAGGACGGCGCAGCGTCCACGTGGATCCTCAAGCGAGCCGCAGTCGGCGGTGGTGAGCTCGACGACGTCATCGACACCGAGGTCGCATGCCTGGCCCTGGCCCGCACGATCGGGTTGACCACGATCGAGGCCGAGGTCGTCGACTTCGGCGACGTCCGCGCGATCGCGGTCTCCCGGTACGACCGTCTCGACTCCCGCGCGAACGCCCGCATCCACCAGGAGGATCTCGCGCAGGCGCTCGGGCTCAACACCCTGGACCCGAACCGCAAGTTCCAGTGGGGGTCGGCGATGCCGTCGCTCCGGCAGGCGGCCGACGTCCTCCGCCTGGACGGCGGTGACCCTGACGACCTGCTCCGCCTGGTGACGTTCTCGTTCCTCGTCGGGAACACCGACATGCATGCCAAGAACATCTCCTTCCTCCGGCACGCCGATGGGCGTGCGGAGCTGAGCCCCGCGTACGACATCGCCATGCACCTGCACCATCGACGGGAGAACCGGCGGTTCGCGCTGGACATCGACAGCCGTTCCCGGGTCGACGACCTCTCGATCGCCGACGTCGTCACCGAGGGCAGGTCGTGGGGTCTCCCACCGCGTCGCGCGCTGCGCGTGGTCGCCGGCACGACCACCGCACTCGCGAGGAGCCTGGAGAGGCTCGACCGCACCCGACACCCCGGTGTCCCAGGTGCCGCCTGGGCGGTTCTCGAGCAGCGGGTGGAGGACGCGATCGTGCTCCTGGGCGACGCCGCCGACGCGTCGCCGCACCGTGATCCGGTCGACGATGCCGCGCGGCCGGCGCGTCCCGGCAGGCGCGGGCCGCGGCGACCGACCGCTCGCTCGTAGCGAACGCCGACATCGCCCGGCGCTCGCCGCACGCTGAAGCAGGGCATGGACGACGACGAGGCGTTAGACGCCTACTCGCGCACGGTCTCGGGCGTGGCCGCGGCGGTGCTGCCGAGCGTCGCGAGCCTCACGGTCACGACGAGCCGCGGCACGGGGGCGGGCAGCGCGAGCGTGATCACCGACGAGGGGCACCTGCTCACCAGTGCGCACGTGGTCACCGGTGCGCGGTCGGTCGAGGCCGCGTTCCTCGACGGGACGGTCGTGCGCGCCGACGTCGCGGGCACCGACCCGCTGTCCGACCTCGCGGTGCTGCACGCCCGGGACGACGTGCCCGCGCCGCTGCCGCTCGGCGACGCCGCCGGGCTGCGCGTCGGGCAGC
>JAEWCA010000243.1 GCA_023390875.1 Actinomycetes bacterium | reverse complement strand
CCCCCCCACCCCGCCGGCCCCCCGCCCCCGGCGGGGGGCGCCGCGCCGTCGGAGGCGTGCGGTCCGGTCGTCAGCCGGTGTTCTGGACGCCGGCGGCGACACCGTTCACGGTGAGCAGCAGCAGCCGGCGCAGGTCGTCGGCCTGCTCGACCGCGTCGCCGGTCCGCAGGCCCCGCAGGGCCCGCAGCTGCAGGAGCGACAGCGCGTCGACGTACGGCGAGCGCAGCTGGACGGCGCGGCCGAGGATGCGGCGACGCGACAGGATCGCGTCGCTGTCCGTGATCGCCAGGACGGAGCGGCGGGTCAGGGCCATCTCCGACATCACCTGCTCGGCGAGGTCGGGCCGGTCGCCGAGCGCCAGGTAGCGGGCGGCGATGCGCTCGTCGGTCTTGGCCAGCGACATCTCGACGTTGTCGATCATCGTCGTGAACAGCGGCCACTGGGCGTACGCGGCACGCAGCTCGTCGAGGTCGCCGATCGCGTCGAGCGCGGTGCCCAGGCCGTACCAGCCCGCGAGGTTGATGCGGGCCTGCGACCACGAGAACACCCACGGGATCGCCCGCAGGTCGTCGAGCGACGACACGGACAGCCCGCGCCGGGCCGGGCGCGAGCCGATCGGCAGGAGGCCGACCTCCTCGAGCGGCGTGACCTCGGCGAACCACTGCGGGAAGCCGTCGGCGCGCACGAGCTCGTGGAACCGGGTCCGCGAGATCTCGTCGAGCTTCGCCGCGAGCTCCGCGAACCGCTCGGTGGCCGCGGCGTTGCGCTTCTCGATCGACGGCGTGCCCGCGAGCAGCGTTGCCGCGACGACCTGCTCGATGTGCCGGGCGGCGATCACGGGGTCGCCGTACCGCGCGAAGATGACCTCGCCCTGCTCGGTGAGCTTGAACCGGCCGTCGACCGACCCCGGCGGCTGCGCGAGCACGGCCCGGTTCGCGGGACCGCCGCCGCGGCCGAGCGCGCCGCCGCGGCCGTGGAACAGCGTGAGCTGGATGTCGTGCCGCTCGGCCCACTCGGTGATGCGCCGCTGCGCCGTGTCGAGCGCGAGCGTCGCCGACACCGGACCGACGTCCTTCGACGAGTCCGAATAGCCGAGCATGACCTCGACGCGGCGGCCGTTCTCCGCGAGCCGCTTCTGCACCTGCGGGATCGCGAGCGCGCCCTCGAGGATGTCCACGCTGGCCTCGAGGTCCGCGAACGTCTCGAACAGCGGGATCGCGTCGATCACCGGGACCTCGTCGGCCCCCGGGAACGCGAGCTCGGCCAGCCGGTAGACGGCGGCGAGGTGCTCGGCGGACTGCGTGAACGACACGATGTACCGGCGGGCGGCCAGCACGCCGAACCGGCGCTGCACGTTGACGATGGCCCGGAACGTGTCGAGCACCTCGAGCGTGCGCTCCTCGAGCGCGCCGTCGACGCCGTTCGCCTCGAGGTCGGCGAGCGCGGCGGCGTGCACCTGCGAGTGCTGCCGCACCTCGAGCTCGGCGAGGTGGAAGCCGAACGTGGTGACCTGCCAGATCAGTCGCTGCAGGTCGCCGTACGCGGGGCGGGAGGCACCCGCGGCCTCGAGCGAGCGCTGCACGACGAGCAGGTCGGCCTCGAGGTCCTGCGCCGACGCGTAGGCGAGGTCCGAGTTGCGCTCGCGGGTCGCCGCGACGCGCTGCGCGACGACCAGCAGCACCCGGCGGTGCGGCTCGCCCGGCGCCTCCCCCGCGATCCGCGAGGTCAGGGCCTCGGACATGATCCGCTGCCGCTGCCACAGGGCGAGCAGCTCGGCCGACGCGGGCGTGCCCTCGTTGTCGAGCGTCAGGGTGTCGGCCGTGCGGCGGGTCGCGACCTCGAGCGAGCGCAGCGCACGCTCGGACGCGAGCGCGGCGGCCTCGCGCGTGACCTCGGCCGTGACGTTCGGGTTGCCGTCGCGGTCGCCCCCGATCCAGGTGCCGACCCGCGCGAACGGCCGCACGGCAGGCGCCGTGGTGCCTGCGGCGTCGCCCAGCAGCCAGTCGTCGAGACGGCGGTAGACCTCGGGGAACACCTCGGCCAGCGTCGAGTCGAACACGTTGAGGACCGTGCGGACCTCGTCGAGCACGGTCGGCTTGGCCTGGCGCAGCGGCGCCGTCCGCCAGAGCGTGTCGATCTCCGCGAGCAGCCGCCGGTCGTTCTCGACGAGCGACATGCCGCCGATGCTGCGCACGTCGCGCTCGGCGACGAGCTCGGCGATGCGGCGGATCGCGGACGACACCGCGCGGCGCCGGGCCTCCGTGGGGTGCGCGGTGAACACCGGGCGGAACTCGAGCGCCTGCAGCCGGCGCAGCGTCTCCTCGCGGCCCAGCTCGGCGGTGGCCTGCGCGACGGCGGCCGGCAGCGAGTCGTCGGGCGCGAGCGTGCGCGGCTCCAGGCTCGCCTCGCGCTCCCGCAGCACCCGCACGCGGTGGTACTCCTCGGCCGTGTTGGCCAGGTGGAAGTAGCACGTGAACGCGCGTGCGACCTGCTCGGCACGGGCCAGCGAGAACGTCGCGACGAGCTGCTCGGCGCGCTCGAGCGCACCGCCGTCGGGCTCGTCGTGCGCCTCGATGGCCAGCTCACGCAGGCGCTCGACGTCGGCCAGGAGCTCGTCGCCCCCGGCCTCGCGCAGCACGCGGCCGAGGAACTCGCCGAGCACCCTGACGTCGTTGCGCAGGGGGTCGGGGACCTCGTGGTGGGCGAGTCCTCGCCGGACGTCACGCGGGGGCAGCGGTGCGGTCACGGGGTAAAAGTAGGCCACGTTCGTCACGGCACGTCACCTGTTCCAGGCGGTGGTCACCGTGACGAACGTCTCGCCCGACCCTTGGCACCGCCGGTGGCCGCCCGGAGGATGGGACGCGTCCGGTGCGTCGAGCACGTCGAGCAAGGAGGGCCAGACCGTGACCACGCGTCTCAACCCGTACCTCGGGTTCCGCGACAACGCCAAGCAGGCCATGGAGTTCTACCAGAGCGTCTTCGGCGGCGAGCTCACGCTCAGCACGTTCGGGGACTTCCACGCGAGCGAGGACCCCGCCGAGGCGGACAAGATCATGCACGGCCAGCTCGAGACGCCCAGCGGCTACACGATCATGGGCGCCGACACCCCGAACCAGATGCCGTACAACCCGGGCGACACCTACTCGGTCTCGCTGTCCGGGGACGACGAGCCCGAGCTGCGCGGCTACTGGGACAAGCTCGTGGACGGCGGCACGGTGACCGTCCCGCTCGAGACGGCGCCCTGGGGCGACACGTTCGGGATGCTCACCGACAGGTTCGGCGTGTCCTGGCTCGTCAACGTCGCGGGCGAGCAGCCCGCCTGACCACGGCCGCGCCGGCCCGCCGGACGGGCGGGTCGGCGCGGTGCTGCTCAGCTCGGCAGGAACGGCGGCAGGTACGGGCCGTCGTCGGGCCGCGACTGCGCCTGCACCTGACGCGCGGGCACGAGCCGCGCATAGGCCTCCCGCGGAGAGAGGCCCTGCTCCGCCGCGAGCGCCGCGACCCGGCCCGTGAGCCGGGCCGCCGAGAACGACGTGCCCTCCCAGGTGGCCCAGCCGTCGAACGTCCCGGACTCGCCGTTCACGCCCGTGCCGGTGCCCGTGAGGTACGTGCTGGTCACGGCCTCGCCCTCGGTGAGGATGTCGATCCACTCGGCGTCGACCGGCGTGAAGGGCGACAGCTTGTACGGCGCGCCGGACGCCGGGAGCGCCGAGCCGACCGCGACGACGTCGTCGAGCGCCGCCGGCCACGAGGGGACACGGTGCTCCTTCTCCAGCGGGAGCTTCGGGTCGCCGTGGTTGCCGGCGCACGCGATCACGAGCACGTCGGGCGGCAGCCGGTCGATCGCGGTCGAGAGCACCAGCGGCGGCTTGTTGTCCTCGGTGTAGCAGACGAGGGACAGGTTGAGGATCTGGATGCCGGTCCTGCCGAGCTCGACGACGGCCTTCGCCACGTCCCAGGACGTCGCGTCCCCTCCCGCACCGAGGACGCCGCGGACGCGGACGGTCGCGCCTGGTGCCTCGTCGAGGATCACGCCGGTCACGAACGTCGCGTGCCCGGCCGCGAACGGGAGCGTGTCGCCGTCCTGCGGCACGGCCAGCACGTCCCGGCCGGAGATGCCCCGGTAGCCGCCCGCGAGGGCGGGGTGCGCGTACAGCGCCGTGTCGACGACCCCGACCGTGACGCCGTCGCCGCCGGTGCCGAGACGCCACGGGACCTTGGGGGCCGAGAACGTCGGCGCGCCGCCGCCACCGTGCGACACGGACCCGCCGCCCCCGCTGACGGGACCCACGAACCGGTTCTTCCCCAGCGTCGGCACCCAGCCGGCGTACCGCTCCTCGAACGCCGACCGCAGGCTCGTGAGGACGTCGTCGACGTCGGCGTGCTCGTGCCGCCGTCGCCGTTGCTTCCAGGGCCGGAAGCCGGGGTTCGACGGCGACGCGGGCAGGGCCGCGACGAGCCTGTCGGCGGCCTCGGGCGTGAGCCTCAGCAGCGTCAGCCCCAGGTCCGCGCTGTCGTCGGGCGCCGCGCACGGCACCTCGTTGCGGGCCAGCAGCCGCTGCACGACAGCGGCGTGCTCACGAGCGGCGACCACCTCGACCGGTTCTCCGGGTGGCGTGTTCACGACCTGCGTTCCGTCCATGGCTCCCCCTCGGCGACGCTGCCTGTGAGGAGCCACTATCCCAGCGTGCAATTCGGGACGAAAGGGATATTCCGATAGTCATTGACGCCCGGCGCCGCACTCGCGACTCTCGGAGGGAGGGACGCGGACCGAGGGGGTGTCGTGACGGATCTCGCCGCCCGGGCGCGGGAGGCCATGGGGCTGGCCGCGAGCGACCCGCAGGTCGCCGCTCCCCTGGCCGCCGAGGTGGCGCGCGCCGCGCGGCAGCAGTACCTGTGGTCCGTCGTGTGCGTCGCGGAGCGCGCGCTCGGCGTCGCGGCGATGCAGCAGTCGCGGATCGACGACGCGCTGCGGAGCCTGCGGACGTCCGTCGTCGCCGGGCTGCGTGCCGGCGACCGGGTCGCGACGGGCGAGGCTCGCATGAGCCTGGCGTCGGCGCTCATGATGAGCGGCCGGCCCCAGCGGTCGTTCCGGGAGATCGACCGCGCGCTCACCGAGCTCGACGGGCTGCCCGCGGCGCGGGCCAGGACGCAGCGCGCCGCGATCTACCAGGACCTCGGCCGCCTCGACGAGGCGCTCGACGACCTGCGTCGCGCGCTGCCCGTGCTGCGGGCCGCCGGGGACGTCCAGTGGGCCACGCGCGCGCTGTCCAACCGGGGGCTGCTGCACGCGACGCGTCGCGAGTTCGGGGCGGCGCGGCGGGACCTGCGGGCCGCGGGGCACCTGTGCGACGAGCACGGGCTGCGCGTGCCGGCCGCGTTCGTCGAGCACAACCTCGCGTGGGTGGACTCGCAGGCCGGGGACGTCCCGTCGGCGCTCGCGCACATGGCCGCGGCCACGACGATGTTCACGGACCTCGGCCTGTCCCCCGGCTCGCTGCTGACCGACCACGCCGAGCTGCTGCTGTCCGTCCGGCTCGTCGCCGAGGCCCGGTCGGTCGCCGAGGACGCCGTGGCCGCCGACGAGCGCGACGGGCGCCGGAACCACCTGCCCGAGTCGCGGCTGCTCCTGTCGACGATCGCGCTCGTGCAGGGCGACACCGCGACCGCGCTCAGCTCGGCCGAGACGGCCTCGCGCGAGTTCGCGCGGCTGCGGCGACGCGAGTGGCGCGCGCTCGCCGACTTCTCCCGGATCCAGGCCCTGGCCGCGGCGCACGAACCGGTGACGCCGGCGCGGTGCCGCCGGG
>JAEWCA010000226.1 GCA_023390875.1 Actinomycetes bacterium | reverse complement strand
GGGCCAGGTGGCCGCGGACGTCGTGGCCGCGGGCGCGGCGTACGGCTCCAACGACTCCTTCGGGGGCGAGAGGATCAACCTGGAGTTCGTCTCCGCCAACCCGACCGGCCCGATCCACATCGGCGGCGTGCGGTGGGCCGCCGTGGGCGACAGCCTGGCCCGCGTCCTCGAGGCGTCCGGCGCCCGGGTCGGCCGCGAGTACTACTTCAACGACCACGGCGCGCAGATCGACCGGTTCGCGCGCTCGCTGCTCGCCCGCGCCCGCGGCGAGGAGGCGCCGGAGGACGGCTACGGCGGCCAGTACATCGCCGACATCGCCGAGGCCGTCATCGCGCAGGCCGCGCAGGCCGGCGAGCCCGACCCCCGGACGCTGCCCGACGCGGAGGCGCAGGAGGTGTTCCGGTCCCGCGGCGTCGACCTGATGTTCGCGGAGATCAAGAAGTCGCTGCACGACTTCGGCGTCGACTTCGACGTGTACTTCCACGAGGACTCGCTGCACGAGTCGGGGGCCGTCGAGCACGCCGTCGCGCGCCTGCGCGAGCACGGGCACGTGTTCGACGCGGACGGTGCGGTGTGGCTGCGCACCACGGACTTCGGCGACGACAAGGACCGGGTCGTCATCAAGTCGGACGGTCAGGCTGCCTACATCGCCGGCGACATCGCGTACTACCTCGACAAGCGCGAGCGGGGTGCCGACCGCGTGATCATCATGCTGGGTGCCGACCACCACGGGTACATCGGCCGGATGATGGCCGTGTGCGCGGCGTTCGGCGACACCCCGCACGTCAACCTCGAGATCCTCATCGGTCAGCTCGTGAACCTGGTCAAGGACGGCAAGCCTGTGCGCATGGCCAAGCGCGCGGGGAACGTCCTGACGATCGACGACCTGGTCGACGCGGTCGGCGTCGACGCGGCCCGCTACGCGCTGGCCCGCTCGTCAGCGGACTCGTCCATCGACCTGGACCTCGACCTGCTCGCGAGCGCGAAGAACGAGAACCCCGTCTACTACGTCCAGTACGCGCACGCGCGCACCGTCAACGTGGGCCGCAACGCGGCGGATGCGGGCGTGTCGAAGGAGGACGGGTTCGACGCGTCGCTCCTCGACCACGAGACCGAGGCCGTGCTGCTCGGCCAGATCGCCGAGCTGCCGCGCGTCGTTGCCCAGGCCGCCGAGCTGCGTGAGCCGCACCGGGTCGCGCGCTACCTCGAGGAGCTCGCCGGGGCGTACCACAAGTGGTACGACCAGCGCCGGGTCACGCCGTTCGGCGACGAGGAGGTCTCGGACGTGCACCGCACGCGCCTGTGGCTCAACGACGCCACCCGCCAGGTGCTCGCCAACGGCCTCGCGATGCTGGGCGTGAGCGCGCCGGAGCGCATGTGAGCACGATCCCCGGCGAGCCCTGGTCGCGGGGCGTCGCCCGGTCCGACGACGGCACGGTGTCGGTCGGCGGCGTGGACGTGCACGCGCTCGCGGCGACCCACGGCACGCCCGCGTACGTGCTCGACGAGGAGGACCTGCGGTCGCGCGCCGCGGCGTACCGGCGCGCGTTCGAGACCGCGTTCGCCGAGGTCGGCGCCGGCGTCGACGTGTACTACGCGGGTAAGGCGTTCCTGTCCGTCGCGGTCGCCCGCTGGGTCCACGAGGAGGGCCTGCGCGTCGACACCGCGTCGGGCGGCGAGCTCGCGGTCGCGCTGCGGGCCGGTGTCCCCGGTGCGCACGTCGGGCTGCACGGCAACAACAAGTCGGACGACGAGCTCACGGCGGCGCTCGACGCGGGCGTCGGCCGGATCATCGTCGACTCGCTCGTCGAGATCGACCGCCTCGCCGACCTCGTGGAGCGCCGCGGAGGAGACCCGGCACCCGTGATGGTGCGCGTGACGACCGGCGTGCACGCGGGCGGCCACGAGTACATCTCGACGGCGCACGAGGACCAGAAGTTCGGCCTGTCGCTCGCGGCCGACGAGGGCGCCGACAGCCCGGCGGTCACCGCGCTGCTCGCCGTGCTGGCCCGCCCCGAGCTGCACCTGCTCGGCATCCACTCGCACATCGGCTCGCAGATCCTCGACCCGTCCGGGTTCGAGGTGGCCGCCCGCGCGGTCCTCGCGCTGCGCGCGCACCTCGCGGAGCGCACGGGCGTGCTCGTCGACGAGGTCGACCTGGGCGGCGGGTACGGCATCGCGTACCTGCCGGTCGAGGTGGCGCTCGACCCCGACCGGATCGCGAAGGACGTCGCCGCGTCGGTCGCCGCGGCGGCCGCGGAGCTCGGCACCGCGCTGCCGCGGTTCTCGATCGAGCCGGGCCGTGCGATCGTCGGGCCCGCCGGGCTCACGCTGTACACGGTGGGCACGGTCAAGCCCGTGCGCCTGGACGACGGGCGCGTGCGCACGTACGTCTCGGTCGACGGCGGCATGAGCGACAACATCCGGCCCGCGCTGTACGGCGCGCAGTACCACGCCGAGATCGTCGGCCGGGTGTCCACCGTGGAGCCCGTGCTGGCGCGCGTGGTCGGCAAGCACTGCGAGAGCGGCGACATCGTGGTCCACGAGGTGCAGCTCCCGGGCGACGTGCGTGCGGGCGACCTGCTCGCCGTGCCCGCGACGGGTGCGTACGGCCGCTCGATGGCGTCGAACTACAACCTGCTCACGCGCCCGCCGGTCGTCGCCGTGCGGGACGGGGCTTCCCGCGTGCTGGTCCGCCGCGAGACGGTCGACGACCTGCTCGCGCTCGACGAGGGCTGACCTCGAGCCGTCCACAGCACCGCGTCGCGACGACCCGCTCCCACAAGGCGGACCGCGCGGCCCACCACGTGGACGCCACCCCTATCCTGGGGGCGCCCGCCCCGGGATCGTCGGGGACGGTGCCCGAACCCGTCTGGAGGCAGCCGTGTCTGCGCCCTCGTCCGCCGACGTCCGTCCGGCCCTGCGCGTCGCCGTCCTGGGGTGCGGCGTCGTCGGCACGGAGGTCGTCCGGCTGCTCACGACGCAGGCCGACGACCTGGCCTCCCGCGTCGGCGCCCCGCTCGAGCTCGTCGGGGTCGCGGTGCGCGACGTCGACGCGCCGCGCGACCCGGTCGTCGACCGCGCGCTGCTGACGACGGACGCCGAGGGCCTGGTCGCGAAGGCCGACGTCGTCGTCGAGCTCATGGGCGGGCTCGAGCCCGCCAAGGGTCTGCTGCTGCGGGCCATCGAGCACGGCGCCTCGGTCGTCACCGCGAACAAGGCGCTGCTCGCGCAGGACGGCCCGGTGCTCTACGCGGCGGCCGACGCGGCCGGTGTCGACCTGTACTTCGAGGCCGCCGTGGCGGGTGCCATCCCGATCGTCCGCCCGGTGCGCGAGTCGCTCGCGGGCGACCACGTCCGCCGCGTGCTCGGCATCGTCAACGGCACCACCAACTACGTGCTCGACCGCATGGCGACCGAGGGCCTCGACCTCGAGCAGGCGGTCAAGGAGGCCCAGTCGCTCGGCTACGCCGAGGCCGACCCGACGGCCGACGTCGAGGGCTACGACGCGGCCGCGAAGGCCGCGATCCTCGCGTCCCTCGCGTTCCACACGCGCGTCTCGATCGACGACGTCGACCGCGAGGGCATCACGTCGCTCACGGCCGACGACGTCGCGTGGGCCGAGCGCACGGGCTACGTCCTCAAGCTGCTCGCCATCGCGGAGCGCGGTGAGTCGCGCGCCGACGACGGCACCGTGACCACCGGGGTCCAGGTCCGCGTGCACCCGGCGCTCGTGCCCGCCGAGCACCCGCTGGCCGGTGTGCGCGGCGCGTTCAACGCGGTGTTCGTCGAGGCCGACGCGGCCGGCGAGCTCATGTTCTACGGGCGCGGCGCGGGCGGTCAGCCGACGGCGTCGGCCGTGCTCGGCGACGTCGTGTCGGTCGCCCGCCACCGCGTGCTCGGGGGTCGCGGCCCGGTCGAGTCGTCGTACGCCGCGCTCCCCGTGCTGCCCGCCGCTGCGGCGCGCACGCGGTACCAGATGCGCCTCGAGGTCGCCGACCGCCCGGGTGTCCTCGCGCAGGTCGCCGCGGTCCTCGCCGGCCGCGAGGTGTCGATCGAGTCGGTCCGCCAGACGCCCAAGGGCGACGGCAAGGTCGTCACCGACGTCGCCATGCTCGTCATCACCACGCACACCGCCACCGAGCACGCGCTGCGCAGCACGGTCGAGGCCATCGAGGCGCTCGACGTGGTCCGCCGGGTCGTGTCCGTCCTGAGAGTCGAAGGAGCCTGATGGCCCACCAGTGGCGCGGGATCGTCGCCGAGTACGCCGACCGCCTGCCCGCGCACGTGCAGGAGACCGTCGTGACGCTGGGGGAGGGCGGCACGCCGCTCGTGCCGGCCCCGGTGCTGTCGGACCGGACGGGCGCCGAGGTGTTCGTCAAGGTCGAGGGCATGAACCCGACGGGCTCGTTCAAGGACCGCGGCATGACGTCGGCGATCTCCGCCGCCGCAGGCCGGGGCGCGAAGGCCGTCGTCTGCGCCTCCACCGGCAACACGTCCGCGAGCGCGGCCGCGTACGCGACGCGTGCGGGCATGGTCTGCGCGGTGCTCGTGCCGGACGGCAAGATCGCGATGGGCAAGCTCAGCCAGGCGATCGCGCACGGCGCCCGGCTGCTGCAGGTCGACGGCAACTTCGACGCGTGCCTCGTGGCCGCCCGCAAGCTCGCCGAGGCGTACCCCGTCGAGCTCGTGAACTCGGTCAACCCCGACCGCATCGAGGGCCAGAAGACGGCGTCGTTCGAGATCGTCGACGCGCTCGGCGACGCCCCGGACATCCACGTCCTGCCGGTCGGCAACGCGGGCAACATCACCGCGTACTGGAAGGGCTACCGCGAGTACGCGGGCCTCGACGCCGGTGCCGCGCACACCGCCGTCGCGACGCGGACGCCGATCATGTGGGGGTTCCAGGCCGCGGGCGCCGCCCCCATCGTCGCGGGCCACCCGATCGACGACCCCGAGACCATCGCGACGGCGATCCGCATCGGCAACCCGGCGTCCTGGGCGCAGGCGGAGGACGCGCGCGACACGTCCGGCGGGCTCATCCGCGCGGTCACGGACGAGCAGATCCTCGCCGCGCACCGCGTGCTGTCGGCGGAGGTCGGCGTGTTCGTCGAGCCCGCCTCGGCCGCGGGCGTCGCGGGCCTGCTCGCGCTGTCCGACGAGGGCCGCGTCCCGCAGGGTGCGCGCATCGTCATCACGGTCACGGGGCACGGCCTGAAGGACCCGCAGTGGGCCCTGCGCACGCCCGACGGCAGCGACGTGCAGCCCGTCCGGGTCTCCGCGGACGTGGTGTCCATCGCGTCCGCGCTCGGCCTGGACTGACCGCGGTGCGCCTGGGTGCGGACCGGGTCCGCGTGCGGGTCCCGGCGACGAGCGCCAACCTCGGACCGGGCTTCGACGCGCTCGGCGTCGCCCTGGCGCTGCACGACGAGCTCGAGGTCCGGGCACTCGGCGCTCCGGGCGTGACCGTCGAGGTGACGGGCGAGGGTGCCGGCGAGGTCCCGGACGACGAGTCGCACCTCGTCGTGCGGGCGCTGCGCGCGGCGCTCGACCACGTCGGCGCGCCCCAGACCGGCCTGCACCTGGTGTGCCACAACCGGATCCCGCACGGGCGCGGCCTCGGGTCGTCCGCGGCGGCGGTCGTCGCGGGCATCGTGGCTGCTCGCGAGCTCGTCGCCGAGCCCGACGCGCTGCCCGACGAGACCGTGCTGGCCCTCGCGACCGCGATGGAGGGCCACCCGGACAACGCCGCCCCGGCGATCCTCGGCGGCGCGACGGTCGCCTGGACGGAGTCCGGCACGGGCACGGTCCGCGCGAGCCGGATCGCGGTGCACCCCGACGTCGTCCCGGTGGCGGTCGTCCCGTCGGTACAGCTGTCCACCAAGGCGGCGCGGGGCGTGCTGCCCCGGACGGTGCCGCACGTCGACGCCGCGTTCCAGGCGGGCCGGGCGGCGCTGCTCGTCCAGGCCCTCGGCTCGGACCCGTCGTTGCTGCTGGCCGGCACCGAGGACCGGCTGCACCAGGAGTACCGCCGCTCGGTCATGCGCGACTCGATGGCGCTCGTCGACGCCCTGCGCGCGCGGGGTGTCGCCGCGGTCGTCTCAGGTGCCGGCCCCACGGTCCTCGCCCTCGCCCGCAGGCTCGGCGACGCGCCCGGTCCGGACGACGTCCCGCGCACCGACGCGGACGCCGCGCTGGAGGCGGCGTTCGGTGGCGCGATGGGCGGCTGGCGCATCCTGCCGCTCCCCGTCGACGCCCTCGGCGCGCGCGGGGAGAAGGTCGACGTGGCGGCGCGACGGCCGAACGGGTGAAAGCCGTTCGCGCCCGTCAGGCGCCCAGGAGGAGCGACCGACAGTGGTAGCATCGACGCGTTCCCCGGATTTCGTCCTCCGGGTCTCCCGCGCCGTCAAGAGCCCGGGTGTCCAGCACGAGTCGACGATCCGGGAACAATCCAGCCCACGCGCGCAGATGTCGCAGACGTCGTCGTACGCCGCGCGTGCCAGCTCGTTCCGGTCAGAGAGACCGGACGCAGGCCGACCCCCCCGTCCCCGCGGGGTACCGGCCCATCGACGAGGGGAAGGGTCCTTCGTGACAGACACCATCGATCCCGCCGTGAGCCCCACCGGCGGATCAGCCCGCGGCGCCTCCATCTCCGCGCTGCGCCTGCCCGAGCTGCAGGCGCTCGCGTCCGAGCTGGGCGTCAAGGGCACCTCCAAGATGCGCAAGGGCGACCTCGTGGAGGCCATCTCGGCCGCCCGCGCAGGCTCCCGTCCGCAGGCGCTCGAGCCGCGCCGCACGGAGGCGGTCGCCGTCGCCGAGCCGCCGGCCCGTGCACGTCGTGAGCGCACCCGGAC
>JAEWCA010000202.1 GCA_023390875.1 Actinomycetes bacterium | reverse complement strand
CGTCGGCGGTCGCGGCCGTCGAGGCGACCGGTGCGACCGTGCGGGTCGTCGACGTGTCGCCCATGCTCGACGCCGCGCGCCTCCTGTACGACGGCGCGATCCTCGCCGAACGGTACGAGGCCGTCGGCCCGTTCCTCGCCGCCGGACCCGCCGACGCCGACCCCACCGTCGCGTCGATCATCCTGGCCGGAGGGGCGATCCTTGCCGCCGAGTACGTCGCCGACCGCGCCCGCCTCGACGCGGCCCGCCTCGCCGCCCTCGAGGCGCTCGACGGGTGCGACCTGCTGCTCCTGCCGACGACGACCGAGCACCCCACCATCGCCGCGGTCCAGGCCGACCCCGTCGGCATCAACCGACGGCTCGGCACGTACACGAACTTCGTCAACCTCCTCGACCTCGCTGCCGTCGCCGTCCCGGCGGGGGAGGCCGACGGCGGCCCGTTCGGCGTCACCGTCCTGTCGCGCGCGTTCGACGACCAGCTCGCGCTCGACCTCGCCGCCCGGCTGCTCGCCGGACAGCGCGGACAGGTGCACGGTGTGGCGCTCGGTCCGCGGGACGCGGGCGCGGCGGTCGCCGGTGTGATCGTCGCCCCGGCCGTCGTCGACGCCGGGGTGGACGTCCTCGTCGTCGGGGCCCACCTCCGGGGGCAGCCGCTGCACCACCAGCTCGAGGACCTCGGCGGCCGGTTCGTCGCCTCGGTCCGGACGTCCGACGCCTACCGGCTCGTCGCGCTCGACACCGTGCCGCCCAAGCCCGGTCTGGTCCGCGTCGGCCCCGGTCGGGGCGCACCGATCACCGGCGAGACCTGGCGCCTCTCGTCGGGCGCGCTCGGCCGGTTCCTCGCCGAGCTGCCCGCGCCGATGAGCCTCGGCCGCGTCGAGCTGTCCGACGGGTCGTGGGTGGTCGGGTTCGGCTGCACGGCCGAGGCGGGCGTCGACGGGGTCGACATCACCGCGGCCGGCGGCTGGGTCGAGGCGCTGCGCCTCGGCCTGCCCGTCGCGCCCTGACGCCCGGCGGGGTGCGCACGACGGACGTGCAGGACGGAGGCGCGCAACCGGTTCAGTGCCTCCGGTCGCGGTCCCGGCCCGGGACGCGCAGGCCGGACGCGCGCAACCGGCGGATGAGCTCGCCGGCGCTCACCGGTTCCGCGCCGAGCGCCACGAGGGCGGCGATCCGCTCGTCCGGCACGTCGTAGTGGTCGAGGTCGAACGCGCGCTCGGGCAGGCCCGCTCGGGCGGCGAACGCGTGCAGCTCGTCGAGCGAGGAGTCGCTGACCATGTGCGCCCAGTGCCGTCCGTGGCGGGGCCAGAGCGGCGGGTCGACGAGCACGGTCACCGCCCGAGCGTACGTCGTCGCGCGGCGCTCACCCTCACACCGTGAACAGCCTCGACGCCTGCTGCTCGGCCTCCGCGTACGTGCGGGCGGCGGCGTGCATCGCGGCACCGATGGACTCGAGCGACTGCTCCAGGCGCGCCTCGGTGGCCGACCAGTCCGTGAGCACCCCGGCGAACGCCGTCGCGGCACCTCCGCGCCACGTGCCCTGCAGCTCCGCGAGCTGCCGGTGCATCGCCGACACCTCGGCGCGGATGGACGCCGTGCGTGCCTGCACCCCCGCGGCCGCCTGGGCCACCTGCGCGCTGTCGACCTCGAACCTCGTCATGACGGACCTCCGTGCCTCGTCGGCGGCGCGCTCCGTGGCGCCACCGGGTCCGCCGAACGTAGGACCGCGGGCGGGGTCCGACGCCGCGTCCGCTCGTGCGCGGTGCGACGAGTGCGCCGGTGCGGGGCTGTGGGCGGCTCGGGGGAGGACCGTCGGCGGGTCAGCGGGTGTGCGTGTCGTCCGTCCGGGCCGCCGCGGCCGCAGCGGCCGTCGCGTCGTCGGTCGCCCCGTTCGTCGTGCGCTCGGTCGCCGCGTCGGCCGCTGCCGCGACCTTCTCGGCGTCGATCTTCGCGAGCTCCTTCTCGAGCCGCTGCAGCTCCGCCGACACGTTCTGCCGGGCGGGCTCCTCCCACGCGGCGCCGAGCGGGCTGGAGAACAGCGACGGCCGGGCGAGCAGCTTGTGCAGGATGCGCAGGCGCGCCCGCACGTAGTCCTCGATGGGCAGGTGCGCGTACTCGGCCCGGACGTCGTGCAGGTACGCCTTGTACCGCTGCGGCTCGGCGGCGAGCATCGCGAGGTCCGCGTCGCACAGCACCGCGCAGTCGAAGTCGGTCGGGTCGGGCGCGTGCCGGACGAGCGCGACGACCAGGTCGTGCACGCGGTGCGCGCGCCGCTCCGGGACGCCGAGCCGGGTGAGCTCGTCGTACGCGAGGCGGGCGCTCGCGATCTCGTCCTCGCCGCCGCGGTTCGCGTACGTCTTGGCGTTCGCGGAGTCGAAGATCGCGCCGTGGTACCAGGCGGCCAGACGAACGAGGTCGGGCTCGTGGGTCTCCTCGACGAGCTCGTCGACGCGGACCAGCACGTCGACGAGGTGCTTGAGGTTGTGGAAGTCCCGTCCGGGGGACGACCAGCGGTCGATCAGCGCCTGCCCGGCGTCGCGGATCTCCTCGACGTCGGCGGTGGCACCGGCACCCAACGAGCTGCGCTGGTACGCGGACAACAACCACTGTGGTGCGTCATGGACGCCCATGGACAACAGCCTCACGACGGTGACTAGGACGCGTCATCGTAGCCCTCAGGCAGACGGCTCGTTGCTCGAACCGGACAGGTGCACAGGCAGCGCGACGCGCACCGTGGTGCCGCCGCCGGGCGTCTGCGCGAGGCCGACGGTGCCCCCGTGCGCGTCGACGATCGCGGCGACGATCGCCATGCCGAGACCCGCGCCACCGGAGTCGCGGCCGCGTGACGCGTCGATCCGGTAGAACCGCTCGAACACCCGCGCGGCGTGCTCGGGGTCGATGCCGGGGCCGTGGTCGCGGACCTCGACGACGCCCTGCGGCGCTCCGTCGGGGCCGGGCAGGACGCCGACGGCGACCTCGACGGGCGTGCCCGCGGGCGTGTGCTGGACGACGTTCCCGAGCAGGTTGGCGAGCACCTGGCGCAGCTGGTCGGCGTCGCCGGTCACCGCGGCCGGGCTCGCGTGCAGCTCGATGTCGCGGTCGGGAGCGGTCGCGCGCGCGTCGTCGACGGCGTCGCGGGCGAGCACGGAGAGATCGACGGCTCCCTGCTCGGCCTCGCGC
>JAEWCA010000198.1 GCA_023390875.1 Actinomycetes bacterium | reverse complement strand
GCATGCTCACGGGCTCGCCCCGGTGGTTCGTCCGCGTCCAGCGCGCCGGACCTCCGGGGGCCTGCGCGTCCAGCGCACCACGCACGATGCCGGTCGTGAGACCGGCCCCGACCGCCGCGGCGAGCTTCCGGAACGGGTGCGTGCTCATCCCTGCGTCCCGCCGACGGACGGATCCAGGGTGCTCTGCGGGGTGCGGTCGACGGGCGCGAGAGTCACCGGCTCGGGGATCACCGTGAGCCCGTCGCCGAACCCGTAGTGCCCGTTGACGCCGCTGATCCGGGCGGCCAGGGCGAGCGGCACCGACACCTGCCCGGGCACCTCCTCGGACTCCGACACCGTGGTGAGCGTCGACGCCAGCTCGTCGTCCTCGAGGATCGCCGACGTCAGGCTGGCGTCCGTGAGCGCCCCGTCCGCGAGCACCGCCCCCTCGGTGAGCTTCTGGGCCGCGGACAGGACCCCGAGCTGGGCGTCGACGACGTCCTGCTGGTCGGTGGCCGTCGTGGGCGACGCGTCGTCCGACTTCTGGGGCTCGGCCGGTGCGAGGACGACGATCGCGTCGGCGGGCGTCTCGACGGGGTCCTGCAGCGTCACGAGCGGGGAGTCGCCCCCGCTGAGCACCTCGAGCATGCTCGCGGCGTCCAGCGTCAACGTGTCCGGTGCCGCCGGGTCGGCGCCCGTGAGGCCCTCGACGAGCGCGTACGTGAGGTCCGTCTGCGCGCCCTCGTCCTCGCCGGGCACGGGGTCGAGGAGCGTGAGGATGTTGCCGACGAGCGCCTGGCGGTAGCTCGCGACGTCGGGGTCGGTCCACGACTCGGTGAGGGTCACGTGCGCGGTCACGCTCGCGCCGGCCTGCGCCAGACGGTCGTCGACGGCCTTCCGGCGGTCGTCGTCCACGGGACCGAGCGCGATGACGGCGATGCGGCGGTCCGTCAGGGCGCCCGCGAGCAGCTGCGGCGCGGCGGCGTCGACGTACGCGGTCGTGTCGGCGAGGTCGCCGGCGGACTGGTCGAGCTGCGTGCGCAGCGAGTCCTTCTCGGCGCGCAGCTGCTCGACCTGGCCGGTGAGGGTGTCGCCGATCGTCTCCTTGAGCGGACCGGCGCCGAGCGCGATGCCCACGGCCAGGGCCAGGAACACGGAGATGAGCGAGACGATGTGGTACCTGAAGTCGATCACGGTGCGAGGTCTCCGTCGGAGGTGGCGCCGCTCGGCGCCAGGGTCAGGGGCAGGTGGCGGGGGGCGGTCGACGCGCGCGCGTCGCGCCTCACGGTGCGGCGCCGAACAGCTCGCGGACCCACGACGTCATGTCGTCGATGCGCGCGCCCAGGAGCCCGAGCAGCGTCTGGCCCGCGGCGGTCGACGCCAGGGCGACACCGAGCGCGAGGAGCCCGGCGAGCACGAGCAGGACGAGCTGCAGGTTCGAGATCCGGTGCTTGTACAGCCGGGAGACGCCCTTGGCGTCGATCAGCTTGCCGCCCACGCGGAGCCGCGTGAGGAACGTGCTCGCCATCCCCGACCGGCCCTTGTCGAGGAACTCGACGAGCGTGGCGTGCGTGCCGACCGCGACGATGAGCTCGGCGCCCTTGTCGTCGGCCAGGAGCATCGCGACGTCCTCGCTCGTGCCGGTCGCGGGGAACACGACGTGCTTGACCCCGAGCTGCTCCACGCGGGCGAGACCGGGTGCGCGACCGTCGCGGTACGCGTGCACGACGACCTCCGCGCCGCACGTGAGCGACCGGTCCGACACCGAGTCCATGTCGCCGACGATCATGTCGGGCTTCCAGCCCGCCTCGAGGATCGCGTCCGCGCCGCCGTCGACACCGATGAGCACCGGCCGGTACTCGCGGATGTACGGGCGCAGCGTGACCAGGTCCTCCTTGTAGTGGTAGCCACGCACCACGATGAGCACCTGACGGCCGTCGATCGGCGTCGTGATGTCGGGCACGCCGACACCGTCGAGCAGCAGCTCCCGCTCACGCCGCAGGTAGTCCATGGTGTTCGCGGCGAACGACTCGAGCTGCACCGACAGACCCGCGCGGGCCTCCTCCATCGTCGCGGCCACGGTCGCGGGCGTCTGCTCGACGCCCTCGGACACGAGCGTCTCCCCGTCGTACACCGACGCGCCGACCACCCGGAGGCGGTGCCCCTCGGTGATCGCCATGACGTCCGGACCCAGGTCGTCGACCAGCGGGATCCCCGCGGCGACGAGGATCTCCGGACCGAGGTTCGGGTACCGGCCGGACGTCGACCGGGCGGCGTTCAGCACCGCTGCGGGCTGGCAGGCCACGAGCGCCTCCGCGGACACCCGGTCGAGGTCGACGTGGTCGATCACGGCGACGTCGCCGGCACGCAGCCGCTTCGTCAGCGCCTTGGTCCGGGGGTCGACGCGGGCAGGTCCGGCGACGACTCCGGATTCGGGCAGGGGCGTGCGTCTACGCAGGGAGGCTCTCATCGCCGCTCATCGTCCCACGGACGAGAGCTCGAGCAGTTCCGCCGCGTGGGTGCGTGCCGCCTGCGAGTCGTCCTGCCCGGACAGCATCCGTGCGAGCTCCCGCACCCGCTCGTCGCCGTCGACGGGGCGCACGTCCGACTCGGTCACCACGTCCACGCCGTCCGACGTGGACTTCGTCACCACGAGGTGCCGGTCCGCGAACGCGGCGACCTGTGCGAGGTGCGTCACGACGAGCACCTGGCTGCCGCGGGCAAGCTCCGCGAGCCGTCGCCCGATCTCGATCGCCGCCCGGCCGCCGACCCCGGCGTCGACCTCGTCGAACACGAACGTGCCGGGCCGCGCCTCGTCGTCGTGCGGTGCGGTCGCCAGCGCGACCTCGAGGGCGAGCATCACGCGCGACAGCTCACCGCCCGACGCGCCCTTGCCGAGCGGCC
>JAEWCA010000099.1 GCA_023390875.1 Actinomycetes bacterium | reverse complement strand
GCTCACGACGGCGGTCCGGGGGCTGGCCCGGCGCGGGCGGCTCGACCTGCCCGGCGTGCGGGCCGCCGGCACCGACGTGCTCACGGCGCGCGAGGCGGAGGTGCTCGCGCTCGTCGCGCACGGCCTGTCCAACCGGCAGATCGGCGAGAAGCTGTTCATCTCCGGCAAGACGGTGTCGGTGCACATCTCGAACCTGCTGGCCAAGCTCGGGGCGTCGGGCCGGGCGGAGGCGGTGTCGGTCGCGCACCAGCGGGGACTCATCGGCACGGACTGATCCCGCGACGTCACGCTCCGAGGAGCGCCGCCGGTACGACGGCGATGCCGTCCGCCCGTCGATAGGCGTGCTCACCGGTCGTGACGACCATCGCGTCGATGACGTCCGCGCCGAGCGACTCCTGGAGCCAGCGCAGATGACGCACGTCGGCGTCGGACACCTGCGCGGACAGCTTGACCTCGACGGCGACGATCCTGCCGTCCGGGCGACGGACGACGAGATCGATCTCGTGATCCCCGTTCCGCGTCCGCAGGTGGTGGACAGCAGCCCCGCACGCCTCCGCGTACACCCGGACGCTCAGCGTCACCAGATGTTCGAAGAGCGCACCGAGCAGCGTCCCTCGACGGAGACTGTCCGACTGCCGCTCCGCTCCGCTCCCACGCAGCAGAGCCGGCGCATCGACGCCGAGGAGACGGGCGGCGAGCGCGGGGTCGGCGAGGTGGTGCTTCGGCGCCTGACCGAGCCTGGCCAGGTCGTTCGTCGTCGGGAGCCACGCCTCGACCTCGTCGAGCAGCCAGAGACTCTGGAGCGTGTCGCGGTAGGCGATCGTCGTCGTCTTGGCCGGCTTCGCGGACTCGCCCGGCGTCGCTGCGTCCAGGATCGCGTTGTAGCTCGCCGTCGTGGACGTGGCCGCCGCGTAGGCCGCGAGCCACGCGCGCAAGGTCCCCGGGCGGCGGACCGGATGACCCTGCTCCGCGAACTCACGCTGGACGACGGAGTCGAGGTAGGCGTCGAGGCGGACCCCACGGACGAGAGCGCTCTGCTGCCGGATGTCCGGGAAGCCCGAGGCGACGATCTCCTCGACGTACTGCTCGAGCCTGACCTCGGTCCGGCCGTCGGTCGCTCGCTCTCCTTCGAGGATCCGCGCGAGAGAGACCGTCGGCTCCTCGATGGCCCTCTCGGCGAGGCTGAGCGGTCGCAGGCGGAGGCCGACGATCCGACCGGCACCCGAGTGCACGGGTGCGCCCACCGGTGTCGCACTCCCTGTCAGCAGGTATCGGCCGGGGACGCCGCGCGCGTCGACGTCCCGGCGGACGATGTCCCAGACCTCCGGCATCCGCTGCCACTCGTCGATCAGGACCGGACCCTCGACGCGCGTGAGGTACTGCCGATCGGACGCCACGAGCTCGCGGGCGGCGGGGTCGTCGAGCGCGATCATCGAGTGGGCACGCCGGCGTGCTGTGGCAGTCTTCCCGACGCCCTTGGGCCCGTGCAGCTCGATGGCACCGAGCGCGGGGTGGAGTGCGTCGAGCAGATCGTCGATCGTCCTGCGCCGGTAGGGCTGCATATGTCTACACTACCGTTCGCATTATCCCGAGGCTACCGTGAGCACGACGGTCGTCCTACCGTCAGCAGGGGACGAGCGCTACCGTCCGCACGGACCGGCGTCCAGATGCCGGGCGGCTGTCGGTGGGCTGCCCTACGTTGGCTGCATGCCGACGAAGACCCCCGCCGTGGAGCTCGAGGTCCGCGGCCGCACCGTCCGTGTGAGCAGCCCCGACAAGGTGTACTTCCCCGAGCGGGGCATCACGAAGCTCGACGTCGTGAACTACTTCGTGTCCGTCGGGGACGGCATCCTCGGCGCTCTGCTCGACAGGCCGACCACGTTGGAGCGGTGGCCCAAGGGCGTGTTCGAGGGGGCCAAGCTCGCGACCCGCATGGACTCGACGGGCGACGCGTTCTACCAGAAGCGCGTCCCGCAGGGAGCGCCCGAGTACGTCAGGACGGCACGCATCGCGTTCCCGAGCGGCCGGACCGCCGACGAGGTCGCGCCGAGCGAGCTCGCGGTCGTGGCGTGGGCGGCCAACCTGGGCACGCTCACGTTCCACCCCTGGCCCGTGCTGGGCGACGACGTCGACAGCCCGGACCAGCTGCGGATCGACCTCGACCCGCAGCCCGGCACCGACTTCTCGGACGCCGCACGCGTCGCCCCGCACGTGCGCGAGCTGCTCGCCGAGCACGGCATGGAGGGCACCCCCAAGACGTCGGGCGGGCGGGGCATCCACATCTTCGTGCCCATCGAGCCGCGCTGGTCGTTCGTCGAGGCCCGGCGGGCCACCATCGCGTTCGGCCGCGAGCTCGAACGGCGCATGCCCGACCAGGTCACGATGAAGTGGTGGAAGGAGGAGCGCGGGCAGAAGATCTTCGTCGACTACAACCAGATGGCCCGCGACCGCACCATCGCGTCGGCGTACTCGATCCGCACCAACCCGCGCGCCACCGTGTCGGCGCCCCTGCGCTGGGACGAGGTCGGCGACGTGCACCCCGACGACTTCGACGTGCTGACGATGCCCGCGCGGTTCGCGGAGGTCGGCGACCTGTTCGCGCCGCTCGTCGCGCGCGCGACGCCTCGGTACTCGATCGAGTCGCTGCTCGAGCTGGCCGCCCGGCAGGAGGCCGAGGAGGGCCACGGCGACCTGCCGTACCCGCCGGAGTACCCGAAGATGCCCGGCGAGCCGAAGCGCGTGCAGCCGAGCAAGGACCGTGACCGGCCCCGCTGACGACCGGCCTGCCGACCGGCCCGAGCACCCGTCCGACGACGCCGCCGCCGACCTGGCTGCCGCCGTGCCCGCCGGTGCGACGGGCACGGCCGACGACCCGGTCAGGTACTCGTCGGCGCGCGGACGGTGGTTGCTGCTCGCGACCGTGCTGGGCTCGGCGATCGCGTTCATCGACGCGACCGTCGTGACGATCGCGCTGCCGAACATCGCGAAGGACCTCGACGCGGACACCGCGGACCTGCAGTGGACCGTCAACGCGTACGCGCTCACGCTCGCGGCGTTCCTGCTGCTCGGCGGCTCGCTCGGGGACCGGTTCGGGCGGCGGCGGCTGTTCCTCGTCGGCGTCGTCTGGTTCGCGGTCGCGTCGCTGGTGTGCGCGCTGGCGCCGACGGCCGGGCTGCTCATCGCCGCGCGGGCGCTGCAGGGCGTCGGCGGGGCGCTGCTGACGCCCGGGTCGCTCGCGATCATCCAGTCGACGTTCACGGGCGAGGACCGCGGCCGGGCGATCGGCGCGTGGTCGGGGCTCGGGGGCATCGCGGGGGCGGTCGCGCCGTTCCTCGGCGGGTGGATCGTGCAGGTCACGTCGTGGCGCTGGGTGTTCGGCATCAACCTGCCGCTCGCCGCGCTCGTCGTCGCCGTGACGCTGCGGCACGTGCCGGAGAGCGACGACCCCGAGGCGGCCCGCCGGCTCGACGTCGCGGGCACGGTGCTCGGCGCGCTCGGCCTGGCCGGGCTGACGTACGGCTTCACGGCGTGGACG
>JAEWCA010000586.1 GCA_023390875.1 Actinomycetes bacterium | reverse complement strand
GGCCGCTGCCGGCCGCCCTGCACGTGCGGGCGTCCGCGATCCTCGAGCGCCAGCTCGACGTCGCGCGTCGCACGGCCGAGGCGCTCGCGTACTCGCGGCGGCACCTCGCGGCCGCCGACCTGGCGCGCCCGCGCCCCCTGGAGACCCCCGTCTACGTCGACGAGCAGGCCTGACCAGGACGTTCGCCGGAGCAATCGTCAACCGGCTGACGAAAGTTCGCTGAAACATCTCAACGCCCGCCGGAACCCTCCGATGGGCAGCATGAGCACGGATCGCTCGCGCAGCAGGCCACGGATAGGCCGACTCGTTCCTCGTCGGTGAGGTGTGCCTTCTCATGGGCTTGTTCGATTCCGTGAGCTCCGTCGCGCTCAACAGCGCCCTCGACGGTCTCGCGCTGCGCCAGCGAGCGATCGCGGACAACGTCGCGAACGTCAACACCCCGAACTACCACGCCCGGCGCGTCGCGTTCGAGGACGCCCTGTCGGCGGCCGTGCGCCACGGCCACGGCGCCGTGGAGGCCACGACCGCACGGTCGCTCGAGCCGACCCGCGAGGACGGCAACAACGTCAACCTCGACACCGAGACGCTGCTCAACGTCGACACGAACCTGCGCTACCAGCTCGCCACGCAGGCGGTGTCCGGGCAGTTCTCCAGCATCCGCGCGGCGATGAGGACCAGCTGATGACCATCTTCGGCGCGATCGGCATCGCGAGCACCGGCCTCACGGTCCACCGCAAGTGGCTCGACGCGGTCAGCGACAACCTGGCCAACGTCAGCACGGTCCGGGCGACCTCCGAGGAGGCGTTCAAGCAGAAGTACGTCATCGCCGCGGAGAGCGCGGGCGAGAACCAGGGCGTGCAGGTCGCCGGGACGCTCGAGGGCAGCGGCGAGGGCCGCCTCGTCTACGAGCCCGGTCACCCGCTGGCCGACGAGCAGGGGTACGTGCGGTACCCCGACATCGACATGTCGAGCCAGATGACCCAGCTGATCATGGCGCAGCGCGGCTACCAGGCGAACGCCGCGGTGGTCGACCGCGCCAAGGAGACCTACACCGCAGCGCTGCAGATCGGACGCTCCTGATGACCTTCGCCGTCGCCCCCGTCCAGGCCGTCACGGCCGCGACCCCGGGCCTGTCCGTCGCGCCCGTCGCCGACCCCACGTCCGGTTCTCGCTTCGCCTCCGTGATGAGCGGTGTCGACGGCCTGCAGCAGCTGCAGTCCACGTCGAACGACCTCGCGGTCAAGGCCGTCACGGGTGACCTCGACGACGTGCACGACTACACGATCGCCGCCGCGCAGGCGTCGACCGCGCTCGAGCTCACGGCCGCCGTGCGGAACAAGGCCGTCGACGCGTTCAACGAGATCATGCGGATGCAGGCCTGATGCCCGCGCAGCTCCAGGCGGCCCTCGAGCGGGCGACCGCCGCGATCAAGCAGTTCACCGTCGCGCAGCGCACGCTCGCGATCATCGGCATCGCGGGCGTGCTGCTCGGCGCGTTCGCGCTGAGCAGCTGGATGTCCCGGCCCACCATGAGCCCGCTGTTCACCGGCCTGTCCGGCTCGGACGCGAGCGCCGTCGTCGACCAGCTCACCTCGGACGGCGTGAAGTACCAGCTCGCCGACGGCGGCTCCACGGTGCTCGTGCCCGCGGACGCGCTGTACTCCGAGCGCATCAAGCTCGCGGCGGCCGGCCTGCCCACCAACGCGGACGGCGGCGGCTACTCGCTGCTCGACGACATGCCCATGACGTCGTCGGAGTTCCAGCAGCAGAAGACGTACCAGCGCGCGATGGAGGGCGAGCTCGCCAAGACCATCTCCGCGATCGACGGCGTCGAGGCCGCGACCGTCAAGCTCGCGATCCCCGAGGACAGCGTGTTCGTCTCGGAGAAGTCCGACCCGACCGCGTCGGTGTTCGTGCGCACCAAGCCCGGCGTGACGCTGTCCGTCGACCAGGTCCAGGCCGTCGTGCACCTCGTGTCCGCGGGCATCGACGGCATGAAGCCGACCGACGTCGCGGTCGTCGACTCGACGGGCGAGGTCCTGTCGGCCGTCGGCACCGGCACCACGGGCGGCGTGGCCGGCCAGCAGGCCAGCGACTACGAGGCCCGCGTGAAGTCGTCCGTGCAGGCCCTGCTCGACCGCGTCGTCGGCCCCGGCAAGTCCGCCGTGACCGTGACCGCGCAGGTCGACCAGACGCAGAAGGACACGACCGTCGAGCAGTTCTCCGCGACGCCCGACACCCCGCCGCTCGCGTCGTCGACGACGTCCGAGGAGTACACGGGCAGCGGCGGCTCCGGTGCGACCGGCGTGCTCGGCCCGGACAACATCGCCGTGCCGAACGGCGGCGCCGCGGGCACCGACGGCTCGTACAAGTCGACCACCGAGGACAAGACGAACGCCGTCAACAAGAGCACCGAGGTCACGCACGCCGGCCCCGGGGCGATCGAGCGGCAGTCCGTCGCCGTCGTGCTCGACGAGAAGGCCGCCGCGCCGCTCGACATGGCCGAGCTCCGCAAGACCATCGCGGCCGCCGCGGGCATCGACGAGGCGCGCGGCGACACCGTCGCCGTGCAGGCCGTCGCGTTCGACACCGCCCAGGCCGCCGCCGCGGAGGAGGCCCTCGCGGCCGCCGACAAGGCCGCGCAGGCGCAGCGGCAGGACGACCTCATCAAGCAGGCGGCGATCGGTGCCGTGGTGCTGCTGCTCCTGCTGTCGATCGCCGTGGCGATGGCCCGCCGCTCGCGCCGCGCCCGCCGCACCGCGCTCGACCTCGGTGAGCTGCCCGTGCTCGGCGACGGCGGCGGACGTGCCGCCATCGAGGGCCTCGGCGCCGACGCGCTGCCCGAGCTGCCGCCCGCGCCCGTCTCCGACGAGCCCGACCTCGTCACGCGCAAGCGCGCCGAGATCTCCGCCCTCGCCGACGAGCAGCCCGCCGAGGTCGCGGACCTCCTGCGCGGCTGGCTCGCACCCTCCGGCACCGGACGGCGCTGATGGCGGCGCTCACGGGGTCGCAGAAGGCGGCGATGCTCCTGCTCCAGCTCGGTCGCGAGCGCGCCGCGCGCGTCATGGCGCAGCTCGACGTCGCCGAGATCGAGGCGCTCACGGCCGAGATCATGCGGCTCGACCGCGTCGACCAGGCGATGGCCGACGACGTGCTCGAGGAGTTCTACGAGGTGTCCGTCGTCGGACCCGGCGTCAACGGCGGCCTCGGCCTCGCCGAGCACCTGCTCGTCGCGTCGCTCGGGCAGGAGCAGGCGTCGACCATGCTCGAGCGCCTCCAGACGACCCTCGCCGGCCAGCCGTTCGAGTTCCTGCAGCAGGCCGACGCCCGCCAGGTCGTGTCGCTGCTGAGCAGCGAGCACCCGCAGGCCATCGCGCTCGTGCTCGCGCACCTGCGGCCCGAGCACGCGTCGCAGATCCTCGCCGGGCTCGACCCCGAGCTGCAGGCCGACGTCGCGCACCGCATCGCGCTCATGGAGCGGGCCAACCCCGACGTCGTCGGCGTCATCGCCGAGCAGCTGCAGCGCAAGGCGTCGACCGTGCTCGCACCGCGCGAGCTCGCCGCGGTCGGTGGCGTGCAGCCGCTCGTCGAGATCATCAACCGCGCCGACCCCACCACGGAGAAGGTCATCCTCGAGGGGCTCGCGAGCCGCGACGAGGAGCTCGCCGAGGAGGTCCGCAGCCGGATGTTCGTGTTCGGCGACATCGTGCTGCTCGAGGACCGCGCGATGCAGCTCGTGCTGCGGCAGGTCGAGACCGCGCAGCTGTCCGTCGCGCTCAAGGGCGTCAGCGAGGGCGTGCGCGACACCGTCATGCGGAACCTGTCCGAGCGTGCCCGCGAGAACCTGCTCGAGGAGATCGACCTGCTCGGGCCCGTGCGCCTGTCGCTCGTCGAGGACGCGCGCGCGTCGATCGTCCAGGTCATCCGCCGGCTCGAGGAGAGCGGCCAGATCCTGATCCGCCGCGAGGGAGAGGACGAGTTCGTTGCCTGACACCTTCGTCCCGCAGACGCACCCGACCGCCACGGCGACGCCGCCCCGGTTCCTGCCGTCCGACGTCAACGCCGACGCGAAGGCCGTGCAGTTCCGCGTCGACGCCCCCGACGAGCCCGCGACCGTCGTGACGTTCCGGCCCGCCCCCGTCGGCGGTGCCCGCACC
>JAEWCA010000589.1 GCA_023390875.1 Actinomycetes bacterium | reverse complement strand
GCGTCGAGCAGCCCGTTCGCGACGCCGCCCTCCTGCTGCAGCAGCGCGTTGAGCAGGTGCGCCGGCTCGAGCTGGGGGTTGCCGGCGGCCGAGGCCTGCTGGACGGCGTCGCCCAGGGCCTCCTGCGAGCGGGTGGTGAACTTGGCGTCCACATGACCTCCTGTGGGGATGTTCTGGTGTCTGCTCTGCCCAACGACGGCCGAAGTTGAGTCTATTCCGCTCAACTCTGTGCGCCAGCGGGCGCGCAGGTCGCCGTGGCAGGATCACGCGCATGGTCGACGACGACGTCCCCGACGTGCTCGGTCCGGGCTGGACGGCCCGCACGCTGCCCCTCAAGCCCGACACGCGCGGCGACGCCCCCGTCGCGACGCTCGTCCGCCGGGTCACCGACACCCCGTCGCGCCGCGCGGTGCTCTACGTGCACGGGTTCGTCGACTACTTCTTCCAGGCCCACGTCGGCGACGCCCTCGCCGCGCACGGCTACGACCTGTACGCCCTCGACCTGCGCGACTACGGCCGCTCGATCCGCGACGGCCGCGCGCCCAACGACACGACCGACCTCGGCACCTACGCCGAGGAGATCGACGCCGCCGTCCGGCTGATCCGCGCGGACCACGACCAGCTCGTGCTGCTCGGCCACTCGACCGGCGGGCTCGTGAGCGCGCTGTGGGCCGACTCGCGCCGGGGCCACGGCCTCATCGACGCGCTCGTGCTCAACAGCCCGTGGCTCGACGTGCGTGGCTCCTGGCTCGAGCGGCACGTCCTCGCACCCGTGCTCGGCGTCGTCGGCCGGTGGGCGCCGAACCTCGTCGTCGCGCACATCGCCCCGCACTACGGCCGCGCGCTGCACGCCGACACGGGCGGCGAGTGGACGTACGACCTCACGTGGAAGCCGCACGAGGGGTTCCCGGCGCGCGCGGGGTTCGTGCGCGCCATCCGGCGCGGGCACGCACGCGTCGCCCGCGGGCTCGACGTCGACGTGCCCGTGCTCGTCCTGGCGTCCGACGCCACCGGGCCCGACGACCGGCTGCACGACAAGCTCGTGACCAGCGACTCGGTGCTCGACGTGGCCCAGATCGCCGCCCGCGCGCCGCTGCTCGGGCCCGACGTCACGTTCGCGCAGGTCCCGGGCGGTGCGCACGACCTCGCGCTGTCGCCGTCACCCGCACGCGAGCGCTACCTCGACGAGGTCGTGCGGTTCCTCGACACCCACCTCACGCCGGACGCGGAGCCGCGCCCGGTCCCGGCTCCGGCTCCGCCGACGGACCGTCCGGCGCGCTGACCGCGGCGTCCTCGACCACCGGTGCCGTCGTGTCGGCGGGCGGCGGCGGCGGGGTCGTCTCCGTGTCCTTCGCGCGCAGCTCCGGCCGGTTGGTGACGACCAGCCACGCCGCCAGCGTCGCGAGCAGCATCGGGATGAACAGCTCGCGGTCGGGCAGCATGACGATGACGAGCAGCAGCCCGAGCCACCCGCTGCGCGTCGCGGCCACGAGGATGCCGACCGTCGTCGCGCCGACCGCGAGCGTGATGTCCACCGACGGCCAGAACCCGTGCACCGCGAACCCGAGGGACGCCCCGACGAACGTCGCCGGGAAGATGCGTCCGCCCCGGAAGCCGACCGAGCTCGCGATCAGCAGCGCGACGAGCTTGACCAGCGCGAACGACAGGAACCCCAGGCCCGTCGTCGTCGCCATCAGGCCGGGCAGCTCCTTCATCTGCTCGAGCCCCTTGAACAGCGTGATGCCCCCGCCGAGCGCGCCGAGCAGACCGAGCACCAGGCCGCCGGCGGTGAGGAGCAGCACGGGGTTGCGCACCCGGTGCACGAACCGGTGCATCGGCGTGAACGCGTACGCCCCGAGCACCCCGACGGCCGCGGCGCCGACCGACAGCACGATCGCCAGCCCCATGTCGCCGAGCGACGTCGAGTCGTACCCGGGCAGGCCGATGTCGAACGTGAGGTCGGGCGACAGCTGCATGGTCGTCAGGGCGCCCGTGGTCGCGGCGACGAGCGGGCCGAACATGCGGTCCCAGATGGGGATGCGGCGGTCGCCGGGGTCGATCTCGGTGAGCATGAGCGCGGCCGCGAGCGGCGTGCCGAACATCGCGCCGAGCGTCCCGGCGGTCGACAGGACCACCCACAGCGGCACGTCGATCGACCTGAGGTAGCGACCGCCGAACCACACGAGCAGCGCGGCGTTGATGCCCATGATCGGGTTCTCGGGGCCGAGGCTCACACCACCGGCGAGCATCAGGACCATCGCGAGGGCGAGGCCCGGGACGACGCCGATCTTCAGCGGCGCCTCGACGAGCCCCGCGGTCGCCGGGTCCGGGCCGGCGTGGCCCGGCACGAAGCGGACGACGAGGCCGACCAGGAGCCCGGTGAGCGTGAGGATCACGACGATCCACACCGCCGACTCGCGGTCGAGCCCGAACACGCCCGACAGGTCGTCCCACAGCCAGCCCTCGATGACCCCGGCGAGCGCGCTCAGCCCGACGAGCGTCACCGACGTGACGACGCCGACGACCGCCGCGGGGACCGTCAGCGCGACGAGGCGTCGCACGGGGACACGGAAGGCGGGGTCCGGCATCGTCATGGGCGCTCCTCGGGTCGTCGTCCAGCGTCGCGTGTCGGGGTGGTCCGCCGCGTCACCCGCACCGGATGACGCCCGGCCGCCGCGGTGGCGGGGTCGGCGGCGAGCCGGTGGCGGGGTCGGTCGCGGTCATGGCTGCAGCGACGCCTCCTGCGGCTCGGACAGCGACAGCACCGCGGCGACGACCCCGGGCTGCGCGGCGATCCGCCGCTCGAGCGCGGCGAGCACGTGCGACGCCTCGGTCTCGTCGGGGTCGCCGTCGAGGTCCACCGCACCGATGAGGAAGATCTGCTGCGCCCCCATGTACTGCAGGTGCAGCTGGGTCACGCGCGCGATCTCGGGCTGGTCGAGCAGCGCGCGGACCGCGGCCCGCCGCAGCCCTTCGTCGGCCGTCTGCCCGACGAGGAACCGCCGGTTGCGGTCGATGAGCACCACCGCGACGACGCCGAGCAGCACGCCGACGAGGATCGACCCGACCGCGTCCGGCACGGTCGACCCGGTGACCTGGTGCAGCCCGATGCCGACGGCCGCGATGACGATGCCGACGAGCGCGGCGGCGTCCTCGAAGAACACCGCCCGCACGGTCGGGTCGGACGTCGCGAGGATGTGCTCGATGACCTCCTGCTCGCGCTTGGCCGCCGACCGGGTGGCCTGCCGGGACGCCTGGAAGAACGACACGCCCTCCAGCACGAACGACACGGCGAGCACCACGTACGCGATGCCGAAGTCCGTCGCCGGCTCGGGGTGCACGAGCTCCTGCACCCCGTGCGTGATCGACACCCCGGCACCGACCGCGAACAGCCCGATCGCCGCGAACAACGACCAGACGTAGACCTCGCGGCCGTACCCGAACGGGTGCGTGCGGTCCGCCGGCCGGGCGGCCTTGCGCTGCGCGAGCAGCAGGAACACCTCGTTGCCGGTGTCCGCCCACGAGTGCGCGGCCTCCGCGAGCATCGACGCGGCACCCGTGAGGATCGCGGCGGCGGTCTTCGCGACGGCGATGAGCAGGTTGGCCCCGAACGCGACGACGACCGTGAGCGTGCTCTCGCCGCCGGTCTCCTGCGCCTGCTCGGACGCCCCGGACGGCAGCACCGGCACGACCGGCTCGCGCCGCCCCCCGGCCGCCGGCCGCTCGTCACCCATGCACCTGTGGGTAGCAC
>JAEWCA010000469.1 GCA_023390875.1 Actinomycetes bacterium | reverse complement strand
GTGCTGCACCGCGCGCACGACGCCGAGTCGCTCGCCCTCGCCGCCGAGTTCACGCCGTCGGCCGCGCTGCGGTACGTGCCGCTGCCGGGCCGCCGCGCCGACCTCGGCCACGACCCCCTGCATCCGGCCACCCTGCGGCACCTCGTGCCCGACGTCGCCGAGCGCGACGTGTTCGTCTGCGGGCCTGACGGCATGATCGCCGCCGTCGTCGGTGCCGCGCGCAGCCTCGGCGTCCCCGCGGGCGCGATCCACCGAGAGGAGCTCACCTGATGTCCACGATGCGCTGGCGCGGGACGCTGATCTACACGGGCACGGTCGCGGCCATCGGCGCCGCGGGCATCGCCCGGTTCGTCGTGGCGCCCGACCAGGCCGCCCCGGCGGCCGCGAGCGGGATCGGCGCGTCCGACGGACAGGCGTCGTCGGGCAGCGACTCGTCCGGCAGCGGCTCCTCCGCCGGCTCGGCCGGGAGCTCCGTCACCGACACCACCGGCGGCGGCACCACGACGAGCGACACCGTCACGATCGTCGGCTCCGTCGCCTCCACCCGGTACGGGGACGTCCAGGTGTCCGTGACGTTCCAGGGCGCCACGATCACCGACGTCCAGACGCTGCAGGCCCCGGACCGCGAGCGCGAGAGCCAGCAGATCTCGTCCCGCGCGGTCCCCGTGCTCGCGCAGGAGGTCCTCGACGCGCAGTCCGCCCAGGTCGACACCGTCTCGGGCGCGACGTACACGTCCGACGGCTACCGGGAGTCGGTGCAGTCCGCGATCGACCAGCGGGGCTGACCGGTGCGCCACGTCGAGGTCGTCATGGGCATCCCGATGTCCGTCGACGTCCCCGCGCCCGCCGACCCCCGGCGGGCCGAGCGGGCCGTCCGCACGGCGTTCGAGCGTCTGCACGAGGCCGACCGCCGGTTCAGCCGGTTCCGCGCGGACAGCGAGGTGCGGCGCCTCGACGCGGGCGGGACGCGCCCCGAGCACGTCAGCGCCGACCTGCGGGAGGTGCTCGCGATCGCCGACCGCGCGCGTCGGGCGTCGGGCGGCGCGTTCACGGTGCGCGGACCGGACGGCACGCTCGACACGGACGGCGTGGTCAAGGGCTGGGCGGCGCAGCGGGCCGCGGACGTGCTGGTCGCGGCGGGCGTGGGGCCGTTCTGCCTCAACGCCGGGGGAGACGTGGTGACACGGGGCGAGCCGGTCCCGGGCCGGGGCTGGCGGGTCGGGGTCCGTGACCCGTCGGACGCCCACCGGTTCCTCGCGGTCGTCGAGCAGCGCGACGGTGCGGTCGCGACGTCGGGCACGTACGAGCGCGGCGCGCACGTGTGGGACGGCCGGACAGGGCACGCGGCACGTGGGCTGTGGTCCGCGACGGTCCTCGCCGCGGACCTCGTCACGGCCGACGTGCTCGCGACGAGCGTGCTGGCGCTGGGCGTCGACGGGGTGGCGTGGGCGTCCGGTCAGGGTGCGACGGCCGTGCTCGCGGTCACCGACGACGGGCGGGTGCTCGGCGACGCACCCGGCCTGCGGCTGCTGGGCCGCCCCGCCGCGGTGTGACCCGTCAGCCCTCGTCGCCGATGTGCCCGGGCGCGGTCACCGACAGCACGCGCTCGACGAACGCCGCGTACTCCGACATGTAGTGCCGCAGGAACTCCGCGGTCTTCTCGTCGGTCACCGTGCCGTCGTCCGCGTAGTGCTCCGGCCGGAAGTGGATGTACACCTCGGGCGAGTTGAGCTGGGGCGCGTTGAGGAAGCTCAGCACGCTGCGCATCGACGACTGCATGACCGCGGTCCCGATCGCGCCGATCGACGCACCGACGATGCCCGTGGGCTTGCGGGCGAACGAGTTGGTGCCCCACGGGCGCGAGCCCCAGTCGATCGCGTTCTTCAGTGCACCGGGGATCGAGCGGTTGTACTCGGGGGACACGAACAGGATCCCGTCCGACGCCTCGATCGCCTCCTTGAGCGCCCGCGCGACGGGCGGGTAGTCCGCGTCGTAATCCGGGCTGTAGAGCGGCAGGTCGCGGATGGGGATCTCGCGGAACTCGAGCTCGGGCGGCGCGAGGCCGATGAGCGCGGTCGCGAGCCTGCGGTTGATGGATCCGGACGCGAGGCTCCCCACGAGGTAGCCGATCGTGCGCGCCATGACGGTCCTCCTCGGCGTCAGCCGTTCCCGGGGTGTCCGTCCATCGTGCGCCGCGGCCGTCGTGCCCGCGCGCCGACGCGTGCCGTGCGGGAGGCCGTCAGCGGTACGTGCGCTCGTCGTGGTCCTCGTCGCCGCCGACCACGTGGGGGAGCGGCGGCAGCGGGGCGAGGATGCGCTCGAGCTGCCGCGCGCACTGCACGCACACGTAGCCCACGAGCGCGCCGACCATCGCCACGGACAGCGACATCGCCTTCCCGACGAGCGTGGGCAGCACGAACGTGCACATCAGGGGCACGACGGCGACCGCGAGGGCGAGGTAGCCCCGCATCCAGAACGTGTCCCGGCGGGACTCGAGCTCGGTCTTCATCGAGGTGCTCGTCATGGTGGCCTCTGCAGCGGTCGGGCGGCCCGGGTGCCGCAGCCCTCCCATCGGCTGCGCGTCGCCGGATTCGAGCGGTGCACCGGGCGATCCGGGCGCCGGGCGCGACCGGCGACGACGCCGCAGGTCCCGGCCGTGTGACACTCTGCCCCGTGGACAGCGTGACCGGGACGACGCCGACCGCGGGTCGCCGGTACCGCGTCGCGTGGTCGACGGTCGCGAGCGGCGCGGACCCGGCCGACGTGTTCGCGCGGCGGTACGCGGGGCGTGCCGGCGCGTTCTGGCTCGACAGCGGTGCGGCCGACGGCGGCCGGTACTCGGTGGTCGGCGCGGCGGACGGCGTCGTGTAGCACACCGCCCGCTACCGGCGCGGGGACGGTGCGGTGACGGTGCGCGGCGCGGACGGCCGCACGGGCAGCGTGCCGGGCGACGTGTTCACGTTCCTCGCCGACGCGGTGGCCCGGTTCGCGGTCGAGCCGGACGCGGACCTGCCGTCACCGTTCGCGCTCGGGTACGTCGGGTACCTGGGCTACGAGCTGCGCGGCGACGCGTGCGACATGCCCGTGGGCGTCCGCTCGGAGCACGACGACGCGTTCCTCGTGCTTGCCGAGCGGGCGCTCGTGTTCGACGCCCGGACCGGGCTCGTGCACGCGCTGGCCCTGGTGGGCGACGACGAGACGCTCACCGCGGCGTCGCGCGGGTGGCTCGCGGAGACGACGGCCTGGCTCGCCGCCGGCGCCGCCGACGACGCCGCACCCGACGCC
>JAEWCA010000324.1 GCA_023390875.1 Actinomycetes bacterium | reverse complement strand
CGCAGGTACCGCTTGGGACGGGCCAGGTGGCGGCCGGCGCGGATCAGGCGCGGGAGGTCGTCGCGGTCGTGCACCCAGCCCGTGTCGGCGGGCGACCCGGCGTCACGGACGAGCAGCACGCCCGCGTCCCGGTCGGCGAGCGCCTGCTTCTCCGCGGTCCCGTCGTCGACCGGGCCGTCGGCGGCGAGGCCGATGTGGCAGTGCACGTCGACGAGCCCGGGCAGCACCCAGCCCTCGAGGACGGCGTCCACCGGGGCCGACGGACGCGTGAACGTCAGCCGGTCCCCCACCACCCAGGCCTCGCCGACCTCACGCTCGTCGTCGAGGACGACCGTGCCGCGCAGGTGCAGGACGGACACGGGTCAGCGACCGAGGAACTTGTCCAGCCCGGCCGGCAGCTTGAGGGCCGACGGGTCCACCTGCTCGGGCTCCGGCGGCGCACCGAGCCCGAAGGCCGACCCGGGCGCGCCGGCCGGCGCGGACGAGGACCGGTCGAGCGCGGCGCGCTCCTGCTCGGCGCGCTTGGCCGGGTTGCCCGACTTCCCCTTGGTGCGGCGCGGGGCCGGCGCGGCGACGCGGCCGCGCGACTTCTTGCCCGTGCCCGGCAGGCTGCCCATGCCGGGCATGCCGGGCATGGCGCCGCCCTTGGCCATGTGGCGCATCATCTTCTGCGCGCTGTCGAAGCGCTCGATGAGCTGGTTGATGTCCGTCACGGTGGTGCCCGAGCCCTTGGCGATCCGCGAGCGGCGCGACCCGTTGATGATCTTCGGGTTGTGCCGCTCGGCGGGCGTCATCGACTGGATCATCGCCTCGATGCGGTTGACCTCCTTCTCGTCGAAGGAGTCGATGGCCTCCCGCATCTGGCCCATGCCGGGGAGCATGCCGAGCATGTTCTTGAGCGGCCCGAGCTTGCGCAGCTGCTGCATCTGGACGAGGAAGTCCTCGAGCGTGAAGTCCTGGCCGGACGCGATCTTGCCGGCCATCTTCTCGGCCTGCTCGGCGTCGAACGCCTTCTCGGCCTGCTCGATGAGCGTCAGGACGTCACCCATGTCGAGGATGCGCGACGCCATGCGGTCGGGGTGGAAGACCTCGAAGTCGGTGAGCTTCTCGCCCGTGCTCGCGTAGAGGATCGGCTTGCCGGTGACGCTCGCGACGGACAGGGCCGCACCACCGCGCGCGTCGCCGTCGAGCTTGGACAGCACGACGCCGGAGAAGCCGACGCCGTCGGCGAACGCCTGCGCGGTCGTCACGGCGTCCTGGCCGATCATCGCGTCGATGACGAAGAGGATCTCGTCGGGCTCGACCGCGTCGCGGATGTCGGACGCCTGCTGCATGAGCTCGGCGTCGACGCCGAGGCGGCCGGCGGTGTCGACGATGAGGACGTCGTGCTGCTTGGTCCGGGCCGTCTCGAGGCCCTGCCGCGCGACGGCGACCGGGTCGGCGCCGAACGGCATGACGTCGTCGGAGCCCTGGTTGCCGGGGTGGGGCGCGAACACCGGCACGCCGGCCCGCTCGCCGACCACCTGGAGCTGCGTGACGGCGTTGGGGCGCTGCAGGTCCGCCGCGACGAGCAGCGGCGTGTGACCCTGCGACTTGAGGTGCAGGGCGAGCTTGCCCGCGAGCGTCGTCTTGCCGGCACCCTGCAGACCCGCGAGCAGAATGACGGTCGGCGGGCGCTTCGCGAACGTCAGCGGGCGCGTCTGGCCGCCGAGGATCGAGATGAGCTCGTCGTTGACGATCTTCACGACCTGCTGGGCCGGGTTGAGCGCGCCCGAGACCTCCGCCGAGAGCGCACGCTCGCGGACGGCACCGGTGAACGACCGGACGACCGGGACCGCGACGTCGGCGTCGAGCAGCGCACGACGGATCTCGCGCACTGTCGCGTCGATGTCCGCCTCGGACAGACGGCCCTTGCTGCGCAGGTTCTTGAAGGTCGACGTCAGTCGGTCGGACAGGGTGGCGAACACCGGGCGGTCCTCACACGTCAGGGATCACGGACGGTCCAGGGTACCTGCCAGCTCGCGCCGGGCCCGTGCGGTGAGGTCGTCGACGAGCGTGCCGCGCCACGCGCTCCACGCGGCCGGGCCGGCGGCCGACGCGTCGGCCTCGGTCAGCGCGCGCAGCACCTCGAGCAGGTCGGCCCGGTGGTCGACGGCGTCGAGCAGGCGGGCGACCGTCGCGGGGTCGTCATGGTCCGCGGTCGTCGCGAGCTCGACGAGCGTGAGGTGCTCACGGACGAGTCGCCCGACGTCGGCCGCGACGCCCTCGTCGAACCCCATGCGGAGCACGATCGGCCCCGCGAGCCGCGCACCCTCGACCGAGTGGTCCCCCGCGCCGGCACGCTTGCCGATGTCGTGCAGCAGCGCCGCGAGCAGCAGGGTGTCACCGAGCTCGACCTCACGCCGGACCCGGCCCGCCCGGGCCACCGTCTCGACGAGGTGCCGGTCGACGGTGTGCCGATGCACGGGCGAGCGCTGCGGGCGGTTCCGCACGGCCGCCCACTCGGGGATCCACGTGGTCACGACGCCCGCGAGGTCGAGCGCCTCCCAGATCGGCACCTGCGCCTGCTCGGACCCGAGGAGCTGCAGCAGCGAGGTGCGCGCGACCTTGGGCCACGGCGTGGGCAGCGGCGGCGTCGCCGTGAGGCTCGCGACCGTCACCGGCGACAGCGCCAGGCC
>JAEWCA010000313.1 GCA_023390875.1 Actinomycetes bacterium | reverse complement strand
TGTCGGGGCCGCGGTGCTGGCGGGCGCGCGAGTCCACGGTCGCGACGGCGCACCGGTCCGCGTCGGGGTCGAGCGCGAGGACCAGGTCCGCGCTCTCGTCGGCCGCGAGACCGAGCGCGAGGTCGATCGCGCCGGGCTCCTCCGGGTTCGGGAACGCGACCGACGGGAAGTCGGGGTCGGGCGCCTCCTGCTCCGGGACGACGAGCACGTCGGAGAACCCGGCGGCGGCGAGCACCCGCGCGGCGACCTCGCCGCCGACGCCGTGCAGCGGGGTCAGCACGATCCGCACCCGGCGGGCGGCTTCGAGGGCCTCGGGGCTGCGGTCGGCCAGCGACAGGACCGACTCGACGTACGCGTCGACGATCTCGGGGCCGAGCACGGTCCACCCGGACTCCGCCCGGGGGACCGACGCGACGGACGGCACCCGGGCGATCTCCGCCGCGATGGCCGCGTCCGCCGGGGGCACGATCTGGGACCCCTGGCCGGCGTCCGTGACGACGCGCCCGCCGAGGTAGACCTTGTAGCCGTTGTCCTGCGGGGGGTTGTGCGACGCGGTGACCATGATCCCGGCGTCGGCGCCCAGGTGCCGCACCGCGAAGGCCAGGACGGGCGTCGGCAGCGCCCACGGCAGCACGAGCACCTCGATGCCGACGGCCGTGAGCACGGCGGCCGAGTCGCGGGCGAACTGCGACGAGTTGTGCCGGGCGTCGAACCCGATGACGACGCGCGGCGGCGGCGTGACGCCGTCGAGCTCACCGATGAGGTAGTCGGCGAGCCCGGACGCCGCCCGGATCACCACGGCGCGGTTCATCCGGTGCGGGCCGCCGCCGAGCCGACCACGCAGGCCCGCGGTGCCGAACTGGAGAAGACCGCTGAACCGGTCGGCGAGCTCGGCGCGCGCCGCCGACTGCGTGTCGATCGCCTGCTGCTGCGTCGGGTCGGGCTCCCGACCCGGCACGAGCCCCGTCGGACCCCGGCCGCCCATCGTGAGCAGGCGGCGCAGCTCCTCGGCCGTCTGCGGGTCCGGGTCGTCGTCGATCCAGGTCTGCACCCGCGCCTCGAGCGCGGTCCACGCGTCCTCGCCGGTCATGGGCCCAACGTACTGTCAGATGCGCCGGACCACCTCGGCGAGCAGGGCGCTGATGCGCGGGCCCGCGGCGATGCCCGCCTCGATGACCTCCTCGTGCGACAGCGGGACGGGGCTGATGCCCGCCGCGAGGTTCGTCACGAGCGAGATGCCGAGCACCTCGAGCTTCGCCTGGCGTGCCGCGATCGCCTCGAGCGTCGTCGACATGCCGACGAGGTCGCCGCCGATCCGGCCCGCCATCTGCACCTCCGCCGGCGTCTCGTAGTGCGGCCCCGGGAACTGCACGTACACGCCCTCGTCGAGGTCGGCGTCGACCGAGCGCGCGACGTCCCGCAGCCGCGCCGAGTACAGGTCCGTGAGGTCGACGAAGTTGGCACCCTCGACGGGCGACGTGCCCGTGAGGTTGATGTGGTCCTTGATGAGCACCGGCGTGCCCGCGCTCCAGGCCGGGTTGAGGCCGCCGCAGCCGTTGGTGAGCACGATCGCCCGGCACCCCGCCGCGGCCGCCGTCCGGACGCCGTGCACGACCCGACGCACCCCGCGGCCCTCGTACAGGTGCGTGCGCGAGCCGAGCACGAGGGCGTGCCGGTCGTCGGGCAGGCGGATGGAACGGATCGTGCCGACGTGCCCCACGACGGCCGGGGCGGCGAACCCGGGGATGTCGTGGCTCGGCACCTGCGCGACCGTCTCGCCGAGCAGCTCCGCGGCACCGCCCCAGCCCGAGCCGAGCACGAGCGCGATGTCGTGCCGCGCGACTCCGGTCGCCTCGGCGAGGTGGAGGGCAGCGTGCTTCGCGACGTCGAACGGGTCGGTCGCGAGGTCGTCGAGGTCCGGGCCGTGCGTGACGTCGCTCATGGTCGACAGGCTAGACCCGGGCCCGTGCAGCGACCGGATCGGCGCGGGACCGGCGCGGGATCGGCGCGGGACCGGCGCGGGATCGGCGCGGCATCGGTGCCGAGGCAGAATGGTGGCTTGTGACCACATCGAACGCGCCCGAGCAGGACCTGCAGTCCACCCGCGTCGTGATCGTCGGCGGCGGACCCGGCGGGTACGAGGCGGCGCTCGTCGCCCGGCGGCTCGGGGCGGACGTCACCGTCGTCGAGCAGGCCGGCCTCGGCGGCGCGGCCGTGCTCACCGACGTCGTGCCGTCCAAGACGCTCATCGCGACCGCCGAGTGGATGACGATCGCCGACCGCGCGCCCGAGCTCGGCATCCAGCTCGACGGGCTCCCGCTCGCGGGCTCGCCCGGTGACGCGGGCGGCGGGCTGGGCACGCTGGTCCGGCACAAGATCGACCTCGCCGCCGTCAACACGCGCGTCAAGGCGCTCGCGGCCGCGCAGTCCGCGGACATCCGGGGGCGGCTCGACCGCGAGGGCGTGCGGACGGTACTCGGCCACGGCCGGCTCGACGGGACCCAGCACGTCCAGGTCACGACGGCCACGGGTGAGGAGCTGACGCTCGACGCCGACGTCGTGCTCGTCGCGACCGGCGCGACGCCCCGCGTGCTGCCCGAGGCGGTGCCGGACGGCGAGCGGATCCTCACGTGGACGCAGCTGTACGACCTGCAGACGCTGCCCGAGCGGCTCATCGTCGTGGGATCCGGCGTCACGGGCGCCGAGTTCGCGGGCGCGTACACGTCGCTCGGCGCGGACGTCGTGCTCGTGTCCAGCCGGGACCGGGTGCTGCCGGGCGAGGACGCGGACGCGGCCGAGCTGCTCGAGCGCGTGTTCCGGTCGCGCGGCATGACGGTCATGTCGCAGTCCCGGGCCGCGGGGGCGCGGCGGACGGCCGACGGGGTCGAGGTCACGCTCGCCGACGGGCGCGTCGTGCAGGGGTCGCACGTGCTGTTCGCCGTCGGGTCGGTGCCCACGACGGCCGGGCTCGGGCTCGAGGAGGCCGGCGTGCGGCTCAAGCCGTCCGGGCACATCGAGGTCGACAAGGTGTCCCGGACGAGCGTGCGCAACATCTACGCCGCCGGTGACGTCACCGGCGTGCTGCCGCTCGCGTCCGTCGCCGCGACGCAGGGGCGCATCGCGATGTCCCACGCGCTCGGCGACGCCGTCACGCCGCTGGCCCTGCGCGGGGTGTCGGCGAACATCTTCACGGCGCCCGAGATCGCCACCGTCGGGTTCAGCGAGGCCGCCCTGCAGGCGCAGGGGACGCACTACACGGTGAGCATGCTGCCGCTCGCCCGGAACCCGCGGGCCAAGATGCTGGGCGTGCGGGACGGGTTCATCAAGATCTTCGCCCACCCGGCGTCCGGCACCGTGCTCGGCGCGGTGCTCGTGGGGCCGCGCGCGAGCGAGTCGGTGTTCCCCCTGACCCTCGCCGTGACCCACCGCATGACGGCGGACCAGGTCGCCGAGGCCGTGACCGTGTACCCGTCGATGTCGGGCACGATCGCGGAGGTGGCACGCATGCTCCACCACCGGTCGGAGGACTGAGCCGGAGGTCGCTGGAGGGACCGGGCCGCGCGGAGTGTGGTACGGGCCCGGAAGCGACGCCGGCTCAGTACGACCGCAGGCTCAGTACGACCACAAGCACAGGCACTGACTTCTCGCGTCTCCGTCGCTGGCCGTTCTCCCTCGTCCCGGGGAGGGCGGCCTTCGTCGTACCCAGGGCTTGACCCTCTAGACAGATCGGTCTAGCGTCGCCATCAATAGACAGACCGGTCTACCTAGGAGTTGCCGTGGTCCGCCGTCCCGCTCCTGCCGTGCACCTCGCCCTGCTCGTCGCCGTCGTCGTGACGTTCCTCGCCGCCTCCGCCGCGCCCACCCCGCTGTACGCCACGTACGCGGCCACCTGGCACTTCGGGTCGCTCGGCGTGACGCTCGCGTTCGCCGTGTACGCGGTCGCGGTCCTCGCCGCGCTGCTGGTGCTGGGTCGGCTGTCGGACCACCTGGGCCGGCGGCCCGTGCTCGTCGCCGGCACGGTCGGGCAGATCGTCGCGGTCACGCTGCTCGCGACGGCCGGGAGCTTCGACGCGCTGCTCGTCGCCCGGGTCGTGCAGGGCCTCGCGACGGGCGCCGCCGTGGGGGCGCTGGGCGCCGCGATGCTCGACGTCGACCGGGGCCGGGGTGCGCTCGCGAACAGCGTCGCCACGGGTGCGGGCACCGCGACCGGCGCGCTCGCGTCGGGGCTCGTCGTGCAGTACCTGCC
>JAEWCA010000311.1 GCA_023390875.1 Actinomycetes bacterium | reverse complement strand
CGTCCAGCCCGCGCGAGGCGGCCCGGTCGAGCGCCTCGACCGCGGCCGGCAGCGCCGAGCGGGCCGCCGCACCCACGGCCGCGTACTGGTCGCGCAGCAGGTCACCGGCCTTCGCCGACCAGGGCATGAGCTCGCAGTCGAGCAGGAGCCAGCGGGCCTCGACCCCGTCCTGACCCACCGTGGCCCAGGTCCCCGCCGCGTCGGCGGCCCGCCGGACCACGTCGAGCAGCTGCTCCGTGAGCGACGAGTCGAAGAACGGGCGGCCGGTGCGCGTGTGCACGACGCCGGTGACCCCGTCCGGCATGCCGAAGCGGTCCGCCGCGACCTGCGCGTCACGGCACACGAGCACGACGGCGCGCGACCCCATGTGCTTCTCCTCGCACACCACCGTGCCGACACCGTCCGACCGGTACGCGTCGAACGCCTGCTCCGGGCGCTCCAACGACGGCCCCTCCGGTGCCGTCGCGCACGGGCTCATGGTCGGCGGCAGGTACAGCAGCCAGCGCGGGTCGACCGCGAACCGGCTCATCACCTCGAGCGCGCCGACGGTGCTCTCCTCCGCGATCGTCACGCGACCGTGCAGACGGGTCTCGACGACGCGCTTGCCGAGCACGTCGGTGACGTCGAGGACGTCCGGGTCGCGGTGCCCACCGACAGCGCCGGCGTCGACGGACCCCGCCGCCGGGAACGGTCGCGCCGGCTCGTACCAGACCTGCTGCGCGGCGACCTGCACGAGCTCCTTCTCGGGGTACCGCAGCGCCGTCAGGTACCCGCCGAACACGCACCCCGTGTCCAGGCACATCGTGTTGTTGACCCACGTCGGCACCGGCGTCGGCGTGTGGCCGTACAGCACCGTCGCCCGGCCGCGGTACTCGTCGGCCCAGGGGTAGCGGACCGGCAGCCCGTACTCGTCGGTCTCCCCCGACGTGTCCCCGTACAGCGCGAAGCTGCGCACGCGGCCCGACGCCCGGTTGTGGAACGCCTCCTTGAGCCCGGCGTGCGCGACCACCAGCCGGCCGTCGTCGAGCACGAGGTGCGCGACGAGCCCGTCGCAGAAGTCACGGACGCGGGCCGTGAAGCCGTCCGGCTCGGACTCGAGCTGGCGCAGCGTCTCGGCGAGCCCGTGCGACGTCTGCACCTGCCGGCCGTCGAGCGCACGCACGAGCTTGTTCTCGTGGTTGCCCGGGACCGCGAGCGCGTGCCCCGCCTCGACCATCCCCATCACGAGCCGGAGCACGCCCGGGCTGTCCGGGCCGCGGTCGACCAGGTCGCCGAGGAACAGCGCGCGACGCCCGTCGGGGTGCACCGCGTCGACCGGTCGACCCTCGTCGTCGCGCACGAGCGCATAGCCGAGGCGGGTCAGCAGCTCCTCGAGCTCGGCCCGGCAGCCGTGCACGTCGCCCACCACGTCGAACGGGCCGTGCTCGGTGCGCCGGTCGCTGCGCAGCGGCTCGCGCACGACCACCGCGGCCTCGACGTCGTCGGTGCCGCGCAGCACGTGGACGCCCCGGAACCCCTCGCGGTTCAGCCCGCGCAGCGAGCGGCGCAGCTGGTCCCGCTGGCGACGGATCACGTGCGCGCCGAAGTCGCGGTCCGTGCGGGCGGCGTTCCGGTCGAGGCAGACCTGCTCGGGCAGGTCGAGCACGACGGCGACGGGCAGCACGTCGTGCGCGCGGGCGAGCTCGACGAGTGCGCGGCGGGCCGCGGGCTGCACGTTGGTCGCGTCGACGACCGTGAGCAGGCCGGCGTCGAGGCGCAGGCCGGCCACGTGGTGCAGCGCGTCGAACGCCGCCTTCGTCGCGTCCTGCGAGTTGACGTCGTTCGAGACGAGGCCGCGGAAGAAGTCGCTCGACAGCGTCTCGAACGGACCGAAGTGCCGGGCCGCGAACGTCGACTTGCCCGAGCCCGACACCCCGACCAGCACGACGAGCGAGAGATCGGGGATCGCGATCGGGGTCGTGCGCGCGCCAGTTCCCTCCGCGGTCATGCGGCCACCGCCTTCGTGAGGACCGCCAGCTGCGTCGGCGGACCCACCTCGGGGTCGTCCGGCCCGACGGCCGCGAACCGCACGGTGTAGCCGTACCGCTGCGCGACCCCGCCGACCCACGTGCGGAACTCGTCCCGGGTCCACTCGAAGCGGTGGTCCGCGTGCCGGAAGGCACCGGCGGCCAGCCGCTCGTACCGCACGTTGTGCTCGGCGTTCGGCGTCGTCATCACCACCGTCCCCGGTGCGGCGGAACCCAGGACGGCCTGTGCGAGGGCGCCCAGGCGCGACGGGTCGACGTGCTCGACGACCTCCATGAGCACGGCCGCGTCGAACCCGGCGACGCGCGCGTCGGCGTACGTGACCGACGACTGCGCGAGGTCGATGCGCCGCCGGGCGCGCTCGGGCAGCGTGTCCAGGTGCAGCCTGCGGGCGGCGACCTGCAGCGCCCGGTGCGACACGTCGACCCCGAGGAGCCGCTCGAACCGCGGGTCCGCCAGCAGCGCCGTCAGCAGCACGCCCTCGCCGCAGCCCAGGTCGACGACGCTGCGCGCCCCGGACTCGCGCAGGGCCTCGA
>JAEWCA010000292.1 GCA_023390875.1 Actinomycetes bacterium | reverse complement strand
GTCGACCCGCCACCCGGGTCGACCGGCCCGACCGGGGGCCCGACGGGGGGCTCCGGCGGCGCGGGCGGCTCCGGCGGCACCACCGACGCGACGTTCGTGACCGTGCACGCGACGTCCTGCTCCCCGTCGACGACCAGCACGTTCCCGAGCAACGTCCCGCCCGTGCACGTCCAGCCGTCCGAGGTGTACCCCGCCGGGCCGCCGGACTCCGCGAGCGCGTACGTGCCCGGGACCACGAACGCGCTCGTCACCGCGAGCGAGCCGCTCGGGCCGCTGACCGGGCCCGTGTCGCCCAGCGCGGTGAGCGTCCAGTCCTCGGGCGCGGCCGTGCCGCCGTCGACGACCTTGGTCAGCGTGAGCGTCGAGCCGACCCACCGGTTGACGGCTGTGCAGGTCACCTCCTCGTTCACCGCGATCGAGACGCGCTCGTCCCCCGTGACCGGGTGCTCCGTGCCGCAGTCCCACCGGTCGCGCACGTAGCCGCGCTCGGCGACCGTCGTCCGCGCGATCTCGTGCAGCTCGACGAGCCCCGGCCCCACGACGCCGACGACGCCCGCGGTGCCGGACACCCCGCCGAAGCCGCCGATGGGCGCCGAGCCCACGAGCGTCCAGTCCGCCGCCGTCGCCGGGCCGCCGACCACCTGCTTGCCGAGCTGCAGCCGCGCACCCAGCCACCGGTTCGTCGCCGTGCACGTCACGTCGTCGTCGAGCCCGAGGGTCACCGCACCGCTCGCCACGGCCACCGCGCCGCCGGTCTCGTCGACGCAGGCCCACCCGTCGAGCGTGTAGCGCGGCAGGCCGATCTCGAGCAGCGAGTACGTCCCCGCCCGGACCGGCACGTCCGTCACGGCCGCCCCGCCCGTCGACCCCACCAGGAGGTCCGGGCCGACACCGAGCAGCACGAACGCGCCGGCGACCGCCTCCCCGCCGCCCGCGTTGTCGACGACCTTGCGCAGCGTGAGGTGCGCGGGCTGCGCCACGTTGACGATCGTGCACGTCACGTCGTCCGTGTAGGGCGCACCGACCGCGTCGGTGGAGGGGATCGTGACCGCGCCGCCGGGGGTCGGCAGGACGCCGTCGCCGTCGCGGCAGACCCAGCCCGCGGCGACGTAGCCGGGTGTCGTCGCGGGCTGCTCGCTCAACGTGTACGTGCCGGCGGGGACGGCCTCGAGCGTGACGGGGTCGCTCCCGGTGACGCCCGTGAGGTCCACCGGTCCGTCGGCCGTGAGCTGGAACGCGTCGGGCGTCGCCGTGCCGCCCGCGGCGTTGTCGACGAGCTTGCGCAGCGTCAGGTGCGCCTGCGTCGCGGTGTTCGTCACCGTGCAGACGACGTCCTGGCCGGTGCCGACCGTCACGACCGCCCCGGTCAGCGGTGCAGGTCCGCAGTCCCACCCCGACGCGGCGAAGCCCGGCACGGCCTCCTCGGACAGCGCGTACTCGCCCGCCGGGACCGGCACGCGCGTCACGGACGCCTCGCCGGTGCGTCCCGTGACGGACGCGGGCCCCTCGGCGACGAGCGCCCAACTGCTGGGCGACGTCGAGCTGCCGACCACCTGCTTCGCGAGCGTGAGGAAGCCGCCGGTCCACGTGTTGGTGACGGTGCAGGTCACGTCGGCCGCCGTGAGGATCGCGACCTCGTCGCCGACCGCGGTCGCGCCGTCGCACGTCCACGCGCCCGGTGCGTACCCGGCCACCGGGTCCTCGCCGAGAGACCACGTCTGGCCGGTCTCGACCTGCACCCGCGTGACCGCCGGGGTGCCGGACCGGCCGACCGTCACGACGCCCTGGTCGCTCACGGCCCGCAGCAGGAAGTCCGCGGGGACGGCGGTCCCGCCGCCGGTGTTGTCGACCTGCTTGACCAGCGTGAGGCTCGCGCTCTCGATGGTGTTCGTGATCGTGCAGGTCACGTCCGCGCCCGCCACGATCGTCACGGCCGTCGCCCCGGCGCCGCCCGACGTGCAGGACCAGTCGGACGAGGCGTAGTTCGTCGGGCCGTCCTCCGCGAGCGCGTACGTGCCCGCGGGGACGGCGACGCGCGTGACGGCGGGGTCGCCCATGACACCCGCGTGCACGACCCCGTCGGGCCCGGTCGCGCTCAGCTGCCACGCCTGCGGGACGAGCGTGCCGCCCAGCACCACCTTCTCGAGCGTGAGGAAGCCGCCGGTGAACGTGTTCGTCACGCGGCACGTGACGTCACCGTCGGCGTCCGCGAGCGTGAGCACGTCCCCCGCCACCGCACCGGCCGAGCACGTCCACGCGCCTGCCTCGTACCCCGCCGTGGCGGCTGCGCCCACCGGCTGCTCGCTCAACGTGTACGCGCCCGACGGCACCGGGACCTGCGTGACCGTCGCCGACCCCGACGGCCCCTGCACCGTGTCCGGGCCGGCCGCCGACAGCACGAAGTCCGACGGCTGCGCCGGGCCGCCGACGACGTCCTTGACGAGCGTGAGCAGGTGCGACGTCGCCACCTCCCGGCTGTTCGTGATGGTGCAGACGACGTCCTGGGCGAGCGCGACCACGACCGACGACCCCGACACCTGCTGCCCGCCCGTGCACACCCAGTCGCTCGGCGTGTACCCGTTCGGGCCGCTGCTCTCGGACAGCTGGTACTGCCCGATCCGCACCGGCACCCGGACACCGTCCGTGCCCTGCACGTTCGTCGGGCCCTGCGCGAACAGGTTCCACGCCGTCGGGCTCGCCGGGCCACCGACCACGACCTTGCGCAGCGTGAGGTACGACTGCTGCGCGTCGTTGCGGACCGTGCACGTCACGTTCCCGCCCGCCGGCACCGTGACGGTCGGCGTCGGGCTCGTGAACGTGCCCGCGGCGCCGCAGTCCCAGCTCACGAACGCGTAGCCCGGCACGCCGTCGGACTCGCTGATCGTGTAGTCGCCCGCCGGGACCTCGAGCGACTGCACCCCGTTCAGCCCGTCGCCGGTGAACGTGTAGGTGGGGTCCTCGGTGTTGACCGCGTGCATCGTCCACAGCTCGCGACGGCCCTCGCTCGCGCCCGTGTCGAGGTTCTCGATGCGCTTGAACAGCGACAGCCGGCCGGTGACGGACGGGTCGACCTGCGCGGCGACGGGCGGCGCACCCACCGCGAGCAGGGCCAGGGCGGTCAGCGCGACCGCGAGCGTCCGCGTGCGCGGTCCAGACGGCATCGCGACCCCCAGTGCGAGCGGCGTCGCCCCGCCGGGACCGACCGGCGACCCACCGCCATTCGACGACGACGCCGGCCCGGGCCGCAACCGCTGGGCGACCGGCCGTGGGCCCGCCCCGGCCCCCCCCCCCCCCCCGC
>JAEWCA010000216.1 GCA_023390875.1 Actinomycetes bacterium | reverse complement strand
GCCCGGTCCCTCCACCGGGCGCCCGACGACCGGGTTCACGGGGTGTTCGGCCCCCGGAGCACGTAGACGAGCGACGGCTCGCCGTCGGTCGTCGTCGACCGGAGCACCTCCACCAGCCACCGGTGCGAGCTGACCACCGCCTTCGTCTCCGGACCCGGTGACACGACCGTCGTGGTGGCGACGCCGTCCTCATCGAGGAGGTGCCGTGCCGTGCGGACCGAGTCGGTGGCGTCCACCGCGACCTCGTACCCCCACCCGTCGTCGGTGCGGTGCGGTGCGGTCACGACGCGACCGGCGAGCAACGGCACGTCGGCCGGGAACCCGGTCGGCAGCGCGGCGAGCCGCGTCGGTCCGGGCAGCAGCGCGAGCGACCAGGGTCCGGCCGTCGTCACCGCGTGGGTGTCCGGGTCCCAGAACGACGCGTACACGGCGTAGTCGCCCGCCGGCAGCGGCCGTTCGCCGCCCGAGCACGTCACGAGGTCGCCCTGCAGGACCGCGTACCCGCGGTCGGGCGCCGGCCCGGGGAGCGGGTACATCTCGGTGTGCGTCACCGGGGTGGAGACGACGGTGCCGCGGTGGGTGACCAGGACCTGCATGTCGAGCTCGTCGACGCGCGCCTCCGAGAGGACGGCGCCGGCGTTGATCTCCGCCTCCAGGCGGTCGAGCCGGGCGTCGAGATCTGCTCGCGTGGCCTCGCTGAGCGAGTCCCTCGCCGACTTCGACTCGGGGAACCGTTCGGCGATCAGCCTGTCGCGCTCTGCGGTGAGGGCGTCCATGTCGAGGACCTCACCCCGGCTGAGGTCCTGCACGGAGACAGGGACGTCGATGTGCCGCTCCAGCAACGGTCCGAGCGTCGCCGGCTGCCCGTCGGCGACCTCGAGGAGCCCGTTCTTGTCGACCTGCCGCGTGACCTGCACCGGTCCGCCCGCCGCGGCAGCGGGCAGGTCCGTGATGTCGGACCCGCACGTCCCGGGCGCCGCGTCCGGGTCGGCGGCCGGCAGCTGCGGTCCGCTCTGGCCCACGCCGCGCACGAGCCCCAGCGCGACCACGCCGACGGCACCCGCCGCGACGGCCGTGCGTGCACCGGTGCGCACCACGCGCCGGCGCCGGATGCGCCCGGTGAGCGCGCCGACTTCGAACGGTGCCGCACCGTCCCCGTCGACCGCGTCGTGCAGGCTCTTGCTCAGCTGGATCGTCATGACCGTCCCTTTCCGTTCGTCACGAGCTCGACGTCGACCGTCTCCGTGTCCGGCAGCGGGCCCAGCAGGGCCTCGAGCTGCGCGGTCGCGTCGGCCAGGTACCGCTTGACCGTCCCCTCGGCGACGTCGAGCCGCCGACCGATCTCGGGGACCGTGAGGTCGTCGTAGTAGCGGAGCACCACGCACGCCCGCAGCCGCGGGCGCAGGGTCAGCAGCGCCGCCCGGACGTCGACCCGCGCACCGCTGACCGCCTCGTGACTGGGCACGTCGTCGGCCCGCGCGACGAGGTGCCGCACCGCCGACCAGCGCTGCCGCCGCCGGTGACCGTCGAGGAACGTCGACAGCACCGCCTTGCGCACGTACGCCTCCGCGGCGACGGTGTCGCGCAGCGGCCGTCCCGCGCTGAAGCACCGGACGAGCGCGTCCTGCACGAGGTCCTCCCCGGCGCGTTCGTGCCCCGTGAGCAGTGCGGCGTACCGCACGAGCGCTCGTCCGCGTACGCGGACCAGCTCGTCGAGCACCTGTTCCCAGGCCGCCATGGGACCTCCCTGTCGTGGCCGTCATGATCCAGGACGACCGGGCGGCGCGAACCGTTGGTCAGGGGACCGTCACGGCGGCCGGGACGAACGTGTAGACCACGGACTGCCGGCCCGAGGTCGTGCGCGACAAGGTGAGGTCGACGTCCCAGCGACCGTGCCGGCCCGCGGCGTGCTCCCGGAACGACGAGACGTCGACGGAGTACTCCGGCGTCGTCTGCGGGATGCCGACCGGGAGGGACAGCCGACGCGCCGCAGCCTCGACGGCGTCGTCGCCGTCGGCCTCGACCTCGGCGGTCCAGCCGCCGGCGCCGGTGCGCTGCGCGGCCACCAGGCGGTCGCCGACGAGCGCGACGTCCTGGGGGAAGCCGGCGGGCAGGTCCGCGAGGAAGTGCTGCTGAGGCAGGAGTCGGAGCGTCCAGGGCGCAGTGACCGTGAACTCGTGCGTCGTGGGGTCGAGGTAGAGCACGTGGACGTCGTAGTCGCCGGCCGCGAGCTCCGCGCTCGGGGCGGAGCAGCTGACGAGGTGCGCGCTCAGGGTGCGCAGTCCGACGACCCGGGCGGACCCGGTCACCCACGACTGGACGCCCGGGTCGACGACGTCGGGCGTCGCGACGACCGTGCCGTCCCGCACGACTACCGGCCACATGTCGACGGGCGGTGACGTCGTCGTGGTCGCGCCGTCGAGCGCGGCCACCTGTGCACGCAGGTCCGCGGCCACCGCCTCGAAGAGCGCGCGTGGCTCGTCCGGGAGGTCGGGGGCCGCGAGCTGTGCCTCGTAGCCTGCGAGCAGGTTCCGCAGGCCCGACCGGTCCTGCTCCGAGCCCGCGACGAGGTCGGCCGCGGAGAGCTCGGTGGTGACGTGCGCGGTGATCGTGCGGTCGGCCACCCGCCCGAGCGTCGCGTCGGGGGAGGTCGTCCCACCGGCAGGGCCGCCCGACACGACGAGCCCGCCCGAGGTCCCCTCGGACCAGGTGATCCCCACCGGCGCGTCCTCGTCGGCGACCGGCAACGCGTCGATGTGAGAGCCGCACGTTCCGGGTGCTGCGTCCGACGTGGTGGGCGGGTCGGCAGGGGCGGGCGTCCGGGTGTGCGGACCCGCGGCGTACGCGGCGCCGACGGCGAGCACGACGACAGCGGCAGCGGAACCGGCCGAGAGGAGGACGGCACGCACGCGTCGGCGGTGGCGCGTGCGAGCGGTCACGCCGGGCAGGTCGATGCCTCCGGAGGCCCGGTCGACCGCCTCGGTGCGTGCCGCCAGGTCGCGCAGGGCGTCGCTCAGGTCGCGGCTCATCGGCGGCCTCCCTTCATGGTCGGCAGATCCTGGTCGGCCAGCGAGGGCTGCGGGCCGAGGAGCTGTTCGAGCCTGCGGCGTGCGTCGGACAGGTAGCGCTTGACCGCGCCGTCGGAGACGCCGAGGCGGTGCGCGATCTCCGGGAGCGTGAGGTCGTCGTAGAACCGCAGGACGACGCACGCGCGCTCGCGGGGCGACAGGGAGGTCAGGGCGGCGGCGACGTCGGCCCGGTCCGCCGCCACGCCGTGCTCGTCACGGCCCGGCTCCGTCGTCCCGACGAGGTGTGCGACCGCGTCGAGACGACGCCGGCGGCGCCACGAGTCGAGGTACGCGTTGAGGATGACGCGGCGGACGAAGGCCTCGACCGACTCGACGTCGTGCGGGCGGCGCCGCGAGAAGGCGTTGACCAGGGCGTCCTGGACGATGTCCTGCGCGCTGTGGAGATCACCCGTGAGCAGGTGCGCGTACGCGACGAGCGCGGACCCGCGGTCCGCCACGAGCCGACCCAGGTCGTCCTCCCAGGTCACCGCCCACCTCCGTCGTGCGTGCTTGTCATGCCCGTCTTGACGTCGGTGGCATCGGAACGGTTGGGGGTTGATCTTGATGGACACCTCGATGTGCGATCTACGTCACATCGCCTGGTTAGACTGCCCGGGTCCGGCGGCAACGGGGCCGGCGGACAGACGCGGTCAGGGGGGCCGCGCCGAACGTCCGAGGAGGATGCATGGTCGAGCTCGGATCCACGAGCCTCATGATCGTCGGTGTCATCGCGGCCCTCGCAGTGATGGCCCTGCTCGTGGCGGTCGTGCTCCGCCGGCAGGTGCTCGCGGCCGACGAAGGCACCTCGTCCATGCGCGAGATCGCGCGCGCCGTCCAGGAGGGTGCGTCCGCGTACCTGAGCCGGCAGTTCCGGACCCTGGCGATCTTCGCGGTCGTCGTCTGCGGCCTCCTGTTCCTGCTCCCTGGTGACAGCGGCATCAAGCTGGGCCGCTCCCTGTTCTTCCTGGTCGGCGCGGCGTTCTCCGCGTCGATCGGCTTCCTGGGCATGTGGCTCGCGACGCGGGCGAACGTCCGGGTCGCCGCCGCGGCGTCGCGTGAGGGCGGCCGCGCGGACGGTGCACGCATCGCGTTCCGCACCGGTGGCGTCGTCGGCATGTCGGTCGTGGGCCTCGGCCTGGTGGGTGCCGCGAGCGTCGTGCTCATCTACCGCGGCGACGCGCCGTCGGTGCTCGAGGGCTTCGGCTTCGGGGCCGCGCTGCTCGCGATGTTCATGCGGGTCGGGGGCGGCATCTTCACCAAGGCGGCCGACGTGGGCGCCGACCTGGTCGGCAAGGTCGAGAAGCACATCCCGGAGGACGACCCGCGCAACGCGGCGACCATCGCGGACAACGTGGGTGACAACGTCGGCGACTGCGCGGGCATGGCGGCCGACCTGTTCGAGTCGTACGCGGTGACGCTCGTCGCGGCGCTCATCCTCGGCAAGGCGGCCTTCGGCGAGCAGGGCCTGGTGTTCCCCCTCATCGTGACCGCCGTCGGCGCGCTCGTCGCGGTGCTCGGCGTGTTCATCACGCGCGTGCGCGGCTCGGAGAGCGGGCTCACCGCGATCAACCGCGGCTTCTACATCGCGGCCCTCGTCGGCGTGCTGCTCGCGGCGGTCGCCGCGTTCGTCTACCTGCCGTCGACGTTCGCGGACCTCACGGGCGGCACCGTCGGGCTCGAGACGCACGGCGGCGACCCGCGGATCATCGCGTCGGCGGCCGTCGCGATCGGCGTCATCCTGGCGGGCGTCATCCTGTGGGTCACCGGCTACTTCACGGGGACCACGAGCAAGCCGACGCTGCACGTCGCCAAGACGACCCTCACGGGTGCGGCCACGGTCGTGCTGTCCGGCATCGGCGTCGGGTTCGAGTCGGCGGTCTACACCGCGGGCATCATCGCGGCGGCGATCTGCGGCGTGTTCCTCATCGCGGGCGGCAACGTGGCCCTCGCACTGTTCCTCATCGCGCTCGCCGGCTGCGGCCTGCTCACCACGGTCGGCGTCATCGTCGCGATGGACACGTTCGGCCCGGTCAGCGACAACGCGCAGGGCATCGCGGAGATGTCCGGCGACGTCACGCCCGAGGGCGCGCAGATCCTCACGGACCTCGACGCCGTGGGCAACACGACGAAGGCCGTGACGAAGGGCATCGCGATCGCGACGGCCGTGCTCGCCGCGACGGCCCTGTTCGGGTCGTACGCGGACGCCGTGGCGAACGCGCTCGCGGGCGTCACGGGCGGGCCGGCGAACGACCTCGTGGCGTCGATGCTGGCGTACGACATCATCAGCCCGGTCACGCTCGTCGGCGTGATCCTCGGCGGCGCCACGGTGTTCCTGTTCTCGGGCCTCGCGATCGACGCGGTGACCCGGGCCGCCGGCGCCATCGTGTTCGAGGTGCGGCGCCAGTTCCGTGACTTCCCGGGCATCATGACCGGCGAGGTGCGGCCCGAGTACGGCAAGGTCGTCGACATCTGCACGCGCGACTCGCTGCGCGAGCTCGCCACCCCGGGCCTGCTGGCCGCGTTCGCGCCCATCGCCGTCGGCTTCGGCCTCGGCGTCGGCCCGCTCGCCGGCTTCCTCGCGGGCGCCATCGGCGCGGGTGTCCTCATGGCCGTGTTCCTCGCGAACGCGGGCGGCACGTGGGACAACGCGAAGAAGATCGTCGAGGACGGCCACTACGGCGGCAAGGGCTCGCCCGCGCACGACGCGGCCGTCATCGGCGACACCGTCGGCGACCCGTTCAAGGACACCGCCGGCCCGGCGATCAACCCGCTGATCAAGGTCATGAACCTCGTCGCGGTGCTCATCGCCCCGGCGGTCGTCACGATCTCGGTCGGCGACGGCGCGAGCCAGGGCGGCCGCCTGGCGATCGCCACGGCCGCGGCGCTCATCGCGTTCGGCGCCGTCATCGCGTCCCGCCTGCGGGCCGCACGCGTCGACCGTGAGGGCGGCCTCGAGGCGGAGGCCGCGAAGGCGCTCGACGCGGGCTCGCCCACGTCGACCGTGGTCGCGCACGAGGTCGGCGAGGCCGACGAGTCGGAGGCGCTCACGCGCTGACGCACCGACGCCGCGCCCCCCCCCCCGGCCGCCGGGCGGGGGGCGCGCGCCGTGAACGGCCGGCCCCGGCTCGACGGGGTGGGCGGGGACCATGGCGACCTCGACTTCAACCTCGCCCATTGCGCCGGCGCGGTGGCGGTGGGCGTCGCCCGCGGCGGGCGCATCGG
>JAEWCA010000180.1 GCA_023390875.1 Actinomycetes bacterium | reverse complement strand
CCCGGCGTCGGCAAGACGTACGCGATGCTCGACGAGGCCCACCGCCGGGCGGCGCGCGGCACGGACGTCGTCGTCGGGCTCGTCGAGACCCACGGGCGCGCCGCGACCGCCGCGCAGCTCGACGGCCTCGAGGTGTTGCCGCGCCTCGTCCTGACCCACCGGGACAGCGAGTTCACCGAGCTCGACGTCGACGCCGTCCTCCGCCGTGCCCCGCAGGTCGCGATGATCGACGAGCTCGCGCACACCAACGTCCCCGGCACCCGGCACCCGAAGCGGTGGCAGGACGTGCACGACCTGCTCGACGCGGGCATCGACGTGGTGACGACCGTCAACGTGCAGCACCTCGAGTCGCTCAACGACGACGTCGAGGCCATCACGGGCATCAAGCAGCGCGAGACGGTCCCCGACCAGGTGGTGCGGGACGCCGACCAGATCCAGCTCGTCGACCTGCCGCCGCAGGCCCTGCGCCGGCGGCTCGCGCACGGCAACGTGTACCGGGCCGAGCAGGTCGACGCGTCGCTCGCGTCGTACTTCCGGCTCGGCAACCTCACGGCGCTGCGCGAGCTCGCACTGCTGTGGCTGGCCGACCGGGTGGACGACGCGCTCACCGACTACCGCCGCGACCACCGCATCGAGACGCCGTGGCCCGCGCGCGAGCGCATCGTCGTCGCCGTCACGGGCGGGCCCGAGGGGGACACGCTGCTGCGCCGGGGTGCGCGCATCGCGCAGCGGGCCGCCGGGTCCGAGCTGCTCGCCGTGCACGTGCTGGCGACCGACGGCCTGCCCTCGGCGCCTCCGGGCCGCATCGCCGCGCAGCGGGAGCTCGTCGAACAGCTCGGCGGCACGTTCCACACCGTCGTCGGGGAGGACGTGGCGACCGCCGTCGTCGACTTCGCCACCGGCGTGAACGCGACCATGATCGTCGTCGGTGTGTCCCGGCGGAGCCGGTGGCGCGAGGCGCTCGCGGAGGGGAACGGGACCGAGATCGCCCGGCTGGCCGGGGCCATCGACGTGCACCTCGTCACGCACGAGAAGGCCCGGTCCGGGCGGCCGCGGCTGTCCGGGCGGTCGCCGCTGTCGCCGTCGCGCCGGCTCGCCGGGTGGGTGCTCGCGGTCGTCGGGCCCGTGCTGCTCACGTGGGTCCTGTCGCTGCTGCGCGACTCGATCAGCCTGCCGACCGAGCTCATGCTGTTCCTCACGCTCACGGTGCTGGTCGCGATCGTCGGCGGGCTGTGGCCGGCGGTCGTCAGCGCGGTCGCGGGGTTCCTGCTGCTCAACTGGTTCTTCACCGAACCGACGGGTCTGCTCACGATCGACCGGCCCGAGAACGCGCTCGCGCTCGTGGTGTTCGTGCTGGTCGCCGCGGGTGTCGCGTCGGTCGTCGACCTCGCGGCCCGGCGCACCGGCGAGGCGTTCCGGGCGCGGGCGGAGGCCTCCGCGCTCGCGTCGGTGTCGCGGGCCGTGCTGTCGGGGGACGACAGCGCCGAGGCACTCGTCGGGCGGCTGCGGGAGACGTTCACGCTGCGCGCCGTGTCGCTGCTGGAACGGTCGGGGGCGTCGTGGACGGTGCTCGCGTCGTCCGGTCCCGATCCCGCGCTGCGCCCGGAGGACGGCCAGGCCGTGCTCACCGTCGACGAGACGCGTGTGCTCGCGCTGTGCGGCCGGGTGCTGCCCGCGAGCGACCGCCGGGTGCTGGAGGCGTTCGCGTCGCAGGTCGGCGCCGTCCTCTCGCAGCAGCGGCTGCGGGAGCAGGCCGAGCAGGCGCGTGTCCTCGAGCAGGCCGACGCCACCCGCACGGCCCTCCTCGCGGCCGTCTCGCACGACCTGCGCACCCCGCTCGCGACCATCCGCGCCTCGGTCGACGCACTCACGGGCCTCTCGCTCGGGCCCGAGGACCGGGCTGCGCTGGAGGAGGCGCTCGCCGACTCCACCGACCGGCTCGAACGGCTCATCGACAACCTGCTCGACCTGTCCCGCCTGCAGACCGGCAGCGTCCGCCCCGTGCTCCGCGACACGAGCCTCGACGAGGTCGTCCCCCTGGCCGTCGAGGGGTACCCCGCCGACGTCGTCCGCCTCGACCTGCCCGAGACGCTGCCGCTCGTCCGCACCGACCCCGGGCTGCTCGAACGCGTCGTCGCGAACCTCGTCTCCAACGCCGTCCGCTACGGCCCGCCCGTCGTCGTCAGCGCGCAGGACTCGCCGGAAGGCCTCGTCGTCCGCGTCGCCGACAACGGGCCGGGCCTCGACGACGATCTCAAGGTGCGCATGTTCGAGCCGTTCCAGCGGCTGGGCGACGGGTCCGGCACGGGCCTCGGGCTCGGCCTCGCCGTCGCCGACGGCCTCGCGACCGCCGTCGGCGCCGAGGTCCGCGCGGAGGACACCCCGGGCGGCGGTCTCACGATGGTCGTGCTCGTGCCGCGGGCCTCGTCGTGAGCCGCGTCCTCGTCGTCGACGACGAACCCGGCCTCGCGCACGCCCTCGCCATCACGCTGCGCGCCTCCGGCTGGACCGTGACGACCGCCGACGACGGCGCGCACGCGATCGCGTCGGCGGCGCACCACCCGCCCGACGTGATCCTGCTCGACCTCGGGCTGCCCGACATGAGCGGCCTCGACGTCATCACCGCCGTCCGTGGCTGGTCGCGCGTGCCGATCGTCGTCCTGTCCGCCCGGCAGCACGGCGAGGACAAGGTCGACGCGCTCGACGCGGGCGCCGACGACTACGTGACGAAGCCGTTCGCGATGAACGAGCTGCTCGCCCGGCTGCGGGCGGCCGTGCGGCGGTCCGCTGCTCCTTCCGAGGGTGACGAGGCGGTGGTCGTCGCCGGTGCGTTGACCGTCGACCTGGCCCGACGGCGGGTGCAGCGCGACGGGGTGGAGGTGCGGCTGACGCCCACCGAGTGGTCGATGCTCGAGGTCCTCGTCCGCAACCGGGGGCGCATGGTGTCCCGGCTCCAGCTGCTCCAGGAGGTCTGGGGGCCGGGGTACTCCGACGAGACTCACTACCTGCGCGTCTACTCGGCGCAGCTCCGACGCAAGCTCGAGGACGACCCTGCCCACCCGCGGCACATCGTCACCCAACCGGGGATGGGGTACGTGTTCGAGGTGTGAGAGTCGCGCCCGACGGCGTCAGGTCCGGTCCCAGACCTCGTCGGCCGCGCGCGCGGGAGTGCCGATCGTGTCGAGGAACGGGACGACCACCCGGCCGTCGATGCGCCGGCTGCTCGACAGGCCCCGGTCCGTCTGCTCGCTCAGCGCCTGGAGGTTCGGCAGCACGACGTCGGCGAGCAGCCGTCGACCGTCCAGGTCCGGGCTCAGCTCGCTGATGGCGTCGGCGAACGCCGCGGGGATCGTCTGCAGCATCTGTCGAACACGGGCGAGGATCGCGTCCGGCGGTCGGCCCACGACGTCGGCGAACCTGGTCCAGTGCTTCTCCTCGACCTCGCCGAAGCGCTTCTCACCGCCGATCGACTGCGCCACCGACCGGTACCGCAGCCGTCCCGCCACGTCCGGGATCAAGCCGGTGGAGACGTCGTACAGGGGCGCGAAGCGTGCACCAGGCCCGGCCAGCAGCAGGGAGTAGTTCTTCGCATGGCCGTCCGGCGCGCCGAGGAGGTAGTTCGCGACGACGGCGTCGACGAACCGGTCGACCGCGTCCTCGCCCACCGCTGAGCGGAGGCGCTGCGCGATACGGGCGACGCCTGGGCCGCCGTCGCCCTCGTACTTGCGCTTCGGCATCAGGGCGAACGTCTGGAGCATGTCCTCCTGATGGATCCGTGCGACGGCGCCGCCGGCCCCGATGCGACGGTCGTAGCGGGTGACGACGATCGCGGGCTGGTCCTCGAAGCGGATGAACCGCGTGGGGGCCACGTCGAGCCCCGCCAGGGCGAGCGCGCGCATGCTCACGTGCTCGGCCAGCGCCTGCGAGTCGATCCGGGCGATGCCGGGCTTCACGATGTGGGTCGACGGCATCGAGCCTCTCGCGACACCCCAGCCGTCGTCGGTCGCGGTCAAGGTGAACTTCCCCTGGCCGCCCGCCAGGCTCCAGTGCTCGTCGTCGTTCGGCCACGCGGCGTCGTCCGCCCGCAGGCTACGGAGACGATCGGCGACCTGGGCCTCGGAGATGGGGTCGACCGATCCGGGCCCGTGCAAGGCGTCGTCGAGCTCGTCCTCCGGGGCGAACACCGCGCCGCCCGCGCAGTCGCGCCCGATCGCCGCGATGAGTCCGAGCGTGTCTCCTGAGCGGAGCCCGAGCTGCTGCGCCCACCGGTCCCGCACGTCCTGGTGGTCGGGCAGCAGACCGTTCAGGTAGGCGTTGACGAACCGCGCGGAGTGCGGCTGGGACCCGAGCGGCATGGAGAGCGAGAGCGGCGTCGGTTGACGACTACGGAGGTACGCGGCGTCGTAGACGAGCTCGACGCGAGCCCCCGTCCGGGTGATCGTCCCGGCTCGCACGCCGTACAGGCCGAACGCGAGGTGGTGGGTGGTCATGAGTGCTCGTCGCCCAGCAGCTCGGCCAGCGCCTGGTCGAAGCCGGCGACGGCGGGCAGCTCCTCGACCCGCAGTCCCAGCCCGAGTGCGCGCAGCACCGACAGGACCCGGCCGAGCTCGGCGCCGGTGCGCTTGCCGTTCTCCAGGTCGACGACGAACGAACGCGAGACTCCTGCCCGCGCGGCGACGTCCGCCTGGGTCATCCCTTGCGCTCTGCGGTGGCTGCGCAGCGCAGAGCCGAGCTGGAGCTCGGTCTGGACCGAGGGCGGGGTCGACATGCGTGTCACGGTACTGAGACATTTCAAAAGTCACAAGTATGCGACTTCTCGAATGTCGCGAGTTTGTGACACTCATGCTCGGCGCGCGGCTGCCACACTCTGGGCGTGTCGAACGTGCCACGGGGCGTCGAACTGTTGAGGTTCGCGGACCTCAAGGACCTGGACCCGGACTGGATCGCGACCCACGTGCCGACGATCCTCGCCGTCTCCGGGGCCCGGTGGATGAGCATCGACCCCTACGGCCATCCGGACGGGGACCCGGTGCTCGCGCACTGGTCGTCCGTGGTCGACGTCAGCGGGCACCATGTGGACCTCGACCCCGGGAGCGCCGAGCATGTCAGGTTCTTCTGCGAGTACGCGCCGTTCTCGGCGGGCGCGCACATCGGCCTCACCGGGCCGGGAGACGTCGTGTGCGAGGCGGTCGACGGGCTGTGGGTCGGCCTCTACCTGACCGACGCGCAGCTCGACGCGAGCGGGATCGACGTGACGGGCGACGCGTGGCGGACGAAGCCCCGCCGACGCCCGCGCTGGTGGCGACGGCGGTCCGCCTGAGTATCGTTGGATAGCGGTTTCCCTCGTAGATCGGGTGATCCGCGACGGAATCGGTCGTTCTCCCCGCTGACCGTGTCATCCGGACGATTCACCCGCTAGGTTCGTCGGTGGTCGGGGCAACGGCGCCTCGACCGCTTCTCGTCGGGCGTGCAACCACCGGCGGGCAGCCCTGTCGCTTTGAAAGGATTCAACGATGAGTCGTCCCCACCTCGGTGGTCGTCTGGCTGCCGTCGGCGGAGTCGCAGCGCTGGTCGGATGCCTGGCCGTCCCGGCGGCGAGCGCCGCCCCACCCGGACACGACACAGGAACCGGCACCACCGGCCTCACCATGGAGCGGCTCGACCGGGGCCTCGTCGCCGCCACCACGAGCGAGGGCGTGTTCCTGTCCTGGCGTCTGCTCGCCCCCGAGGTCACGGGTGCGACGGCGACGGGCCTGACCGGCCCCGCGTTCGCCGTCTACCGCGACGGCACCAAGGTCGCCACGGTCACATCGTCGACGAACTACCTCGACACCGCCGGCACGCCGACGAGCCGGTACCGGGTCGCAGCCGTGGTCGACGGGCACGAGGTCGACGGCACCGAGGCGACTCCCTGGTCGCAGCCGTCGCTCGACATCCCGCTGCACAAGCCCGCCGACGGCGTCACACCGGTCGGGGAGGCGTACACGTACTCGGCCAACGACATGTCTGTCGGGGACGTCGACGGCGACGGGCAGTACGAGTACGTCGTCAAGTGGGACCCGTCGAACTCGAAGGACGTCAGCCAGGTCGGCTACACGGGCAACGTGTACGTCGACGCGTACGAGCAGGACGGCACGCAGCTGTGGCGCATCGACCTCGGCGTGAACATCCGGGCCGGCGCGCACTATACGCAGTTCCCCGTCTACGACTTCGACGGCGACGGCAAGGCCGAGCTCATGATGAAGACGGCGCCCGGCTCGAAGATCACGACGTACAAGGCCGACGGGACCGTGAAGTCCGAGAAGTTCGTGACGATCCCGAAGCGCGACCGCAAGGCCGGCGTCACGGACGCGACCGACTACCGGCTGAGCAAGTCCGGGTACTACGAGCACCTCGTCGAGATGTTCCAGGGCTGGTCGACCCGCCCCGAGGTCACCAGCGGGCAGTGGCCGGCGACGCTCGAGCAGGCGTTCGGCATCGCGCCGCAGTACACGTACCCGCTGAACGACGCGGACGCCCGCGCGCTCGTCGACTACTTCATGGACGTCTACGCCCCCAGCCGCTCCGCGCGGAACGTGCTGCGCAACTTCGAGGGCTTCATCGTCGACGGCCCCGAGTACCTCACGGTCTTCGCGGGCGACACCGGCAAGGAGCTCCAGACGGTCGACTACAAGCCGGGCCGCGACGACGACGGGCTGCTCTGGGGCGACTACGCGATGGCCCGCATCGAGCCGGGCAACCGCGTCGACCGGTTCCTGTCCGGGGTCGCGTACCTCGACGGGAAGAACCCGTCGGCCGTGTTCGCCCGCGGGTACTACACGCGCTCGACGGTCATCGCGTACGACTGGGACGGCCGCGCGCTCAAGGAGAAGTGGTACGTCGACTCCGGCCACGTGCCGATGACGAACCCGTTCAACGACTCCCCGCACGGCCGCGACGGCACGAACCCCGAGTTCGCGACGCTGACGACGCAGGGCTTCCACTCGCTGTCCGCCGCGGACGTCGACGGCGACGGCAAGCAGGAGATCGTCTACGGCGCCGCGACGATCGACGACGACGGCTCACTCCTGTACTCGTCGTTCGACACCCTGCCCGCTGGCAGCGCCGCACCCGGCCAGTACGTGCGGCTCGGGCACGGCGACGCGATGCACGTGACCGACATCGACCCGGACCGTCCCGGTCTGGAGATCTACACGTCCCACGAGGGTGCGACGTTCGCGCCCTACGGCATGGACCTGCGGGACGCCAAGACCGGTCAGGTCATCTTCGGCAAGTACTCCGGCGCCGACACGGGCCGCTCGATGGTCGGCGACGTGCTGCCCGGCGTCCGCGGCCTGGAGGTCTGGGCGAGCCTGCCCGGCGGCTCCGGGTCGCTCGGCCTGTACTCGGCGAGCGGCCAGTTCACGCCCGGGGCGATCCCCGGCACGAACATGAGCATCAAGTGGCTGCCCGACGGCACGACGCAGATCGTCAACGGCTCCGCCGACCAGGACGTCACGATCGACGACTGGACCCGCGGCCGCCAGCTCACCGCGACCGGCACCCGCTCGAACAACGGCACCAAGGGCAACCCGTCGCTCGTCGCCGACGTCTTCGGCGACTGGCGCGAGGAGCTGCTGGTGCGCACCGCCGACTCGTCGGCCATCCGCGTGTTCACGTCGACGGCTGTGAGCCACCGGAACATGTACACGCTCATGCACGATCCGCAGTACCGCGTCGAGGTCGCCCGGCAGCAGACGACGTACAACCAGCCGTCCGACGTCGGCTTCTACCTGGCCTCCGACACCGACTTCACGCAGGTCCCGGTCGCGCAGTTCTGGGCGCCCGGGTCGGTGGACGCGCTGCAGTCCTCGCTGGAGGCGGCCATCGCGTCGAAGGACGTGAAGGGCCCGGTCGCGGCGGTGCTGCTCGCGGCCGTGAAGGCGGCCGACCTCGCCGCCGACCACGGCGCCGACAAGGCGGCCGTCGCGTCGCTGCAGGTGTTCGTCAAGGCGCTCACCCCGCCCGGACGCGCGTCGACCGTGTCCGACACGGCGCGCGCATCGCTGACCTACCAGGCGAACCAGGTGATCGACATGCTCCGCTGACCCGGAGCGCCCCACGCGCGGCCCCGGTCGGGACACACCCCCGGCCGGGGCCGCGTCGCGTCGTCCGACCGAGCGAACTCGGCACGTCGGGCTCTTGCTGGGCGGGGCCGGGGCCCTACCCTGGCGTGCCGCCGGCTCCGCCGGCGCCGTCAGGACGCCGGAGCAGCCGGTCGGGCGACGGGTGGACACCAGGGAAGCCGGTGGGGCGGATGACGGACGGGCGCGCGTTCGCCATCGGCTGGGGGGTCTTCGCGATCGCCTTCGGGCTGTGCCACTTCCGGTTCCGCCGCCAGATCTCGCGGTCGATGGCGTCGCTGCCGTGGCTGCTTCGACGGGACCAGTCACCGACCGTGGTGGGTGCGAGCGGGCTGGTGTGCGCCGTCGTCGGTGCCGTCGTCTTCGTCGCCGGGCTCGCCGGCCGCCTGACCTAGTACCTCCCGTCCGTCGCCCGCCGGAGGGAACCTCGGGCCGTCGGCGCACGGCGGCGGTGCCGGCGCCCTACCGTGACGGCGTGGTGACGCGGGTGGCCTCGGCGTGGGTGACGGTGCTGGTGATGGGCGTGACGCTCGCGACCGCAGGCTGCATGAGCAGCTCGGGATCGTGTGTGGGGCCGTCGATCGACGTCCAGCCGCGCGAGGCCGCACCCGGTGACGAGGTGACGGTGACCGGGAGCTGGTTCCGGGAGGGCTGTGCCGACGCCGGCGGCTCGGTCGGTGGGCGTCGGGCCGACCAGGAGTCACCGCTCACCGGCCTGCACGTGGCGTTCGTCCAGGGGGACGAGGTCGTCGACCTCGCGACCGTCGACGCGGCCGGGCACGACTTCGGCTTCGCCGTCGAGGTCACGGTCCCGACGGGTGCGACGGCGGGGACCGGGCTCGTGCGTGTGCTCGACGACGCCGGGCTCACGCACCCGCTCGCGACGGACGTCCCGATCACGGTGTCGCCGCCCTCGTCCTGACGGGGCGTGCCGTGCGCACCGGACACGGCAGGAGCCCCGAGGTCGGACCTCGGGGCTCCTGCTGCGTCACGACCAGGGTGCTCAGCGCGTCGTCGCACCCCGCAACCGGCGACGGACCGCGAACGCCGCCGTGCCCGCGAGGACCAGCGCGCCGGCGAGAGCGAGCACGCCCTCGACCTGCGCGCCCGTGGTGGCGAGCGTGCCGGACGACGCCGACGTCACGGTGATCTCCGTCTGCGCCAGCACCTCACCTGCGGCGTTGCGAATCTGCAGGTGGTGGATGCCGGCGGGCAGGTTCGTCGGGATCGTGACGGTGGCCGTCGCGGTGCCGTCGACGACCGGCACCGTGGCGAGCCGCTGGTACGTGCTCGCGATGCCGACCTCGACCTGGGCGTCCGTGAGGCCTGTCGCGGTGATCGTCACGCTGTCACCCGGGCGGACGGTCGTCTTGTTCGCGACGACCGCGGGGCCCGCGGGGGCCGGGGATGCGCTCGGCGACGCGCTCGGCGTGGCGGTCGGCGACGCGCTCGGCGAACCGCTCGGCGAGGCGCTGGGCGTGGG
>JAEWCA010000068.1 GCA_023390875.1 Actinomycetes bacterium | reverse complement strand
GCGATCTTCGAGTGGATCGAAGGCTTCTACAACCCGATCCGGCGTCATTCCGGGCTCGGCTACCGGTCCCCGAACGACTTCGAGGACCTACACACCGCCGCGACCGCGGCGGCATGATCAGCACACCCTCACTGTCCGGGAAACCGGGTCAGGCTCCCTTCGCCCCGACCATCTTGTGAACCGTCCGGAACACGCCCAGGCATGGTCCCGTTCACCGTCGCAGTCGGGGTGGAAAACGTCGAGCGATTGACTGCGCGTTGGCGAAGCACTGGGCGACTCAGTTCCGGGAGATGATTGCGGCAATCACCTCGCCGAGCGCCGACAAGAACGCCGCCACGATGACCGCGACCGCGGACATCGTGGAGCCGGTGATGCCGTGACGTGGCTGCCGCCGACTCACTGACGAGCGACGGCGTCTGCGCGGCACGACCCTGCTCAGGTCTCGCGAGGTCATCGCTGCACCCGCAGGTCGAGCTCGAGATCCGTTCCCGAGACCGAGAAGTGGGTGTGGTAACTCGTCGGGTCGAACGAGCGCTTCAGCTCCAGCCGAGGCCAGAACTCGGGAGACTGCAGCGCGGTCACGACGCGGCGCATAGTTGCATCGTCGGCTTGACATCCAAGCGCCTCGACGCTGAGCCGCTCTCCGGTGTTCCACCACGTGTCGATGGCGTCTGAGCGGAGCTCGCGGATGATTCCGAACCGCCTGATCAACAGACTCGGCAACAGCCAGGCGCGGGCGAACGTCGAGTTGATCTCTTGAGGGGCGATCGGGCTCTCAGCACACGCGACCACCACGTCGGGCTGGAGCGAAGCACGAGCGATATCGTCGAGAAATGGCTGGGACCCGTTGAGGACGCGAACCGAGCCGCCTGCCCTCAAGTGGTAGAACTCGAGACCCGCGCCACCCTGGATCGAGCGATGGCGAACCCCAGGCTCGCCGCTTGCCACTTCGACAGCGCCCGGATTCCACCATGGCACGACGGCGGAAAGACGAGTCGGCGCACTACCCGGTCGAAGGTGGAGAACGAGCGAGTCGGATCCGGCCTCGATCCGCTCGATCTGCACCTGGTCGACGCGGGCATCGCTTGCGGCGTGGAGGACCGCCATCGACATGATCACTGCGCCTTCAAGCGCTTCTTGACTGCGGGAAGCGGCGGCGACGACCGGCGAATCTCTGCTCACCTGATGCAGATGCCTGATCGCGCGCTGGTGGCCCTCGAGGAGCGATCGGCGCCGAAGCGAGGCGCGATCCGCCAAGCGATTCTGCCGAGGCTGGCGGCGCGGGGGTTGCTCCTGTGACGGCATGCGTGCTCCTCTTCGCACCGCCGACCCAGCGCGTAGGAACTCGGGCACACCGTTAACCAGCTGTGATTCGGCGAAGCCATGCCTCTTCGGCCACGAGCAGCCCGGTCGGGAGCAGCTCAGCCAGGGATCCAAACGCCCGCGGCCATGCTGGCATGCCACGCAACTCCTTGCAAGGACCCACGGGAGCCGTTTGGTCGGGAACCGCAGGGCTAGTAGCTGACCCGCGACGCCGCCAGTGCCCAGACGCGTCCGAGAAGTCGTTGAGCGCTACGACCCGCGAGCCGGGGCACGGAACTGCAGTCACGCGCCTCGTGGCTCCCCAGGGGGCATCGCGCTCGGGCGTACCTGTCGCGACAGTCCAGCCCCGTCCGTCGACGTCCGCTGCCCACATTCTGCCCACATCAAGCAAGAGGCCCTCTCGATCGACTAGATCGAGAGGGCCTCTGAACTGCTACTTCACTTGTAGCGGGGGCAGGATTTGAACCTGCGACCTCTGGGTTATGAGCCCAGCGAGCTACCGAGCTGCTCCACCCCGCGTCGGTGAGACCAACCTACCTCACCGACGGAGGCGACCCAAATCGGTTCCCCGTGAGCACCGTCACGTCAGGGCTTCGGGTTGAGCCTCGCCTCCGCCGCGATGGCCGCGTCGATGGCGGCGTCGAGGCTCTTCTGCGCCTGGCCGTACGCCGTGAAGTCGCCGGTCGCGAGGGCCGCCTGGCCGTCCTGGATCGCCTTGTTGGCGGCCTGCAGGGCCGCCTCGAGGTCGGCACGCGCGGACGCGTCGGTCCCGGTGTCTCCCCCGGCCTCCGGCGACGGCGTGGGTGCCGGTGTGGGCGAGGTCCCCGTGTCGGAGCCGGGGGCGGTCCCGGCGTCGCCGGCGTCCGCCCCGGAGTCGCCGCCGAACACCTGGTCGAGCGCGCCGTCGAGCGTGTCGGCGAAGCCGATGTTGTCGCCGAACGCCACGAGCACGCGCTGCAGCAGCGGGAACGTGGTGCCCGACGCGGCCTGCACGTACACGGGCTGCACGTACAGGAGACCGCCGCCGACGGGCAGGGTCAGCAGGTTGCCGCGGACCACCTTCGAGTCGCCGCGCCCGAGGATGTTGAGCTCGTTGGACACGACGGGGTCGGACGTGAAGTTGTTGTTCACCTGGCCGGGTCCGGGCACGGTCGAGTCGCGTGGCAGCTCGAGCAGGCGCAGCTTGCCGTAGTCGGCCGACGGCTTGCCCGCCTCGTTGCCTGCCTCGGCGTCGACCGCGAGGTACCCGGTGAGCACGTTGCGCGCCCCGGAGCCGTTCGGGATGAACGACGACATGAGCGAGAACCGCGCCGCGTCCTGGTCGGGCATCTTGAGCGTGAGGTAGTACGGCGGCTGCGGCACGGTGACGTTGGACTTCGTCGGGTCGGCCGGGTTGGCCCAGAAGTCGTTCCCGGAGAAGAACTGGCCCGAGTCGGTCACGTGGTACTGCGCGAGCAGGTTGCGCTGCACCTTGAACAGGTCCTCGGGGTAGCGGATGTGGCTCATGAGCGCGCCGTCGATCGCCGACATGGGCTGCAGCGACGTCGGGAACACCTTCGACCAGGCGGCGAGAACCGGGTCCTGCGCGTCCCAGGCGTACAGGTCGACCGAGCCGTCGTAGGCGTCGACCGTGGCCTTCACGGAGTTGCGGATGTAGTTGACGTTCTTCGGCTGGAGCGCCTGGATCGTGGTCGACGTCTCGGTGATCGAGTCGGTCGTGGCCTCCTCGAGCGAGCGCAGCGCCGAGTACGGGTACTCGTCGCTCGTCGTGTAGCCGTCGATGATCCACTTGACGCGGCCGTCGACGACCGCCGGGTACACGCGGCCGTCGAGCGTGAGGTACGGCGCGACCTTCTGGACCCGCTCGCGCGGGTCGCGGTCGTAGAGGATCTGCGACGCGTCGGTCACGCGGTTCGAGAACAGGATTTGCTCGGACCCGAACTTCAGCGCGTACAGCAGCTGGTTCCACGGGTTGCCGATGCTCGGGCCAGCGGAGACCGTCTGCGTCGGGAACGTGGTGTTCACGGCGCCGCCGGACTTGTCGTCCGGGTAGTCGAGCTCCCACGCCTTCGTGCCCTCGGGGGCGCCGACGATCGAGTACTGCGGCGCCCGCGGGCTGAAGTAGATGCGCGGCTCGTACGGGCCCATCTCGCCGGTCGACGGGATGCCGCCCTCCCAGAAGTTCGGGGCGCCCCGCCCGGCGGTCGTGTTGCCGAACGCGGCGACGACGCCGAAGCCGTGCGTGTAGACGGTGCTGTCGTTGGTCCAGTTGCGCTGCTGCGCGTCGAGGCCGGACAGGTCCAGCTCACGGACCGCGATGACGGTGTCGCGGCTCTCGCCGTTCACCTCGTACCGGTCCACCGAGAGCGTCTCCGGGAAGTGGTAGAACGCGCGGATCTGCTCGAGCTGCTTGAACGACGGGCTGACGATCTGCGGGTCGAGCAGCCGGATCGACGCGGTCGTGTCGGCGTCCTGCCGCAGCGCGCCCGCCTGCGCGGTGACGTTGGCGTCGTAGTCGCTCTTCTCGACGTCCTCGAGGTCGTACGCCGCGAGCGTCGCGTCGATGTTGCGCTTGATGTACTCGGCCTCGCGGTCCTGCTGGTTCGGCTGCACCTGGAACCGCTGGACGACGGCCGGGTAGATGCCGCCGACGGCGATCGCCGCGACGACCATGAGCCCGACGCCGATCGCGGGGAGCCGCCAGTTGCCGCGCACCGCGGTGAGGATGAACGTGACCGCGACGAAGATCGCGATGCCCGCGAGGATCGCCTTCGACGGGATGACGGCGTGCACGTCGGTGAACGACGCGCCCTCGAACTTGGCACCCGCCTTGGTGAGGATCGAGTACCGGTCGAGCCAGTAGTTCGCGGCGATGAGCAGCATGAGCACCGCGCCGATGATCGCGAGGTGCACGCGCGCCGCCCGCGTGGTCCGGGGCGCGCTGCCGCGCTGGCCGCCGAGCCGCAGGCCGCCGTACAGGTACTGCGTCGCGAGGCCTGCGATGCCGGCGAGCACGGTCACGGCCATGAGGAACGACACGACGAACCGCAGACCGGGCAGCGTGAACAGGTAGAACCCCAGGTCGATGCCGTACTGGGGGTCCGTCTTGCCGACGCTGCCGCCGTGCATCCACAGCTGGATCGTCTGCCACTGCTGCGACGCCGCGGCCCCGGCGAACAGGCCGAGCACCGCGGGCCCGACGATCATGACGAGCCGGCGCAGCGGCTCGATGGCCTCGCGGTACTGGTCGAGGTTCTGCTGCTCCTGCGTCGACGGCGCGTACACCGGGCGGGAGCGGTAGCCCCAGCTCAGGCTCGCGGCGACCGCACCGGCCATGACGAGGAAGCCGAGCACGAACAGGATCGCGCGGGTGCCCCACTCGGTGCGCAGCACCTGCAGGAAGCCGAGCTGGTCGTACCAGAGGACCTCGGTCCAGACCTGGGCGAGCACGAGCACCAGGACGACGATCGCGCCGAGGACGACGAGGGTGGGGACGAGCGCCCCGCGCCGCCGACGGGTGGGTCGGGGGCGGGGCGGGCTGGCGAAGGTCACGGTGCTGGCTGTCCTCGTCGTCGACGGTGGTGGTGACGGTGCGACCGGCGCGAACCGGTGCGTCGGGCGGGCCGGCCACAGGCCGGCGGTCCGCTCGCAGCGTGAACGAGCCGGGCGCGACCCAGGTTCCCACACGGGTGCGACGATGGGCGCGTGACGAACGAGGAAGCCGCACGCACCGCGCTCGCCGACGCGGTCAGGGAGATCGAGCACCACGTGGCCGCGGCCGGCTGGGACGGACCGGTGCGGGTGTTCGCGCTGGTCCGGACGCAGCACGCGCTCCAGGCCGAGCCGGGTCTGGCGTCGCAGCTGACGCCCGAGGTGCTCGCCGCGGCGACCGGCGACGCGTGGCACCTGACGTCCGTCGAGCAGGAGGACCTGCCCGCCGCGCCGGACCTCGAGTCGCTGCTGGCCGGGCTGTCGTGGCCCGAGGCGGTCGACGGCATGGCGGTCACGGTCGAGCGGGTGGTGCTGCCGCCGGCCGCCGAGGCGGACATGCCCGAGGACCCCGACGCCGCGCTCGCCTACCTGCTGCAGCACCCCGAGCGCGAGGACGTGCGGCTCGCCGTGGGGGCGCTGCGCGACGGCCCGTCGTGGTGCGCCGTGCGCGCTCGGGCGCACGA
>JAEWCA010000560.1 GCA_023390875.1 Actinomycetes bacterium | reverse complement strand
GTGCGCGCCTTCGTCGTCCCTCGACCCGTCCCGTCCGCCGCGCCGGAGCCGTTGAGTGCTGCGTTCTTGTCGTCCAGCAGCAGGAATGCAGCACACAACGGGGTGTGCGTGGGGTGAGGGGGATGCGGGCAGGGCGGTCCGGTCCGGTCGGGGCAGGGCGGTCCAGTCCGGTCGGGACGGTCCGGTCGGTCCGGTCGAGCGGTGGGTGTGGCCGCGGATGGTCCGTGGGTGAGCCGTCCACATCTGGGCTGCGGTGCGCCCAGTCCACAGGTCGCGCGGGCCTCGTGCGACGGCGCAAGCAGCACCGGTGACGATGCCGCGGTGACCGTTGCCGACCGCCCGCGCCGGATCCCCCCGGCGCACCTTGCCTCGCTGCCCGACGTCCGCGACCTCGCGGAGCCGATCCGGACCCGGGTCGTCGGTCAGGAGGGCGTCGCGACGGCCGCGCAGCTGCTGGACGGTGGCATGACCGTCGGGCGCGTACGCCAGCGGGTCGACGACGGGCGGGTGCAACGGCTGTTCCGCGGTGTCGTCGTCCTCCACTCAGGCCCCGTGACCTGGCGGCAACGAGCCCAGGCCGGTCTCCTCGCCGCCGGTCCGGGCGCGGCGCTCTCCCACGGAACCGCGGCGCACCTCCACGGGTTCGTCCGAGCTGCCCCCACCGAGGTCGCCGTGAGCGTGCCGCTGCCGCGGAGCGTGCGGCCGCAGCGCGGGCTCGTCGTGCACCGACGACGGACGATGCCGTTCGCCGGCGGGCGTCCGCGGATCGTCGAGGCGCACGCGACCGTCGTGGACCTCGTGCACGTGATGCGGACGCCCGACGAGGTCGTCGGCGTGCTCTGCGACGCGGTGCGCGCCGGGCTGCTCGCCGACCGGATCGTGCGGGAGTCGGAGCACCGCGGGCGGCTGCGACATCGAGACCTCGTGCGCGACGTCCTCGGCAGCGGCGACGGGATCGAGTCGCCGCTCGAGCACCGGTACCTGCGCGCTGTCGAGCGGGCGCACGGGCTTCCACCATCGCGCGGGCAGGTCCGCGAGCGCGTCGGCGGACGATGGATCCGCGCCGACCGGGTCCACCCCGGCCTGGGCGTGCGGGTCGAGCTCGACGGTCAGCTCGCGCACCCGTTCGGCCGGACCGACGACGACGTCTGGCGGGACAACGCGGTGCTCGTCGAGCGGTCCGACGTGACCCTGCGGTACCGCTGGCGCCATGTCGCCGTCGAGCCGTGCTCCACCGCCCGCCAGGTCGCCGCCGCTCTGCAGGCACGCGGGTGGCACGGCACCCTTCGTCCCTGTGGCTCGGTTTGTCCGGTCATCGACCCGGCACTCGACCGGCGCTCCGCCGGACGTCGCTGAGCCCGCATCGCTGAGCCCACCTTGTGTGCTGCGTTCCTGTCGTCCAGCAGCAGAAACGCAGCACACAGCGGACTCGTCAGCGGGCCGGGGACCGGGCACCGGCCACGGCCCACGTCCACAGCCCTGACTCCCAGGCAGGCACGTCGACGGTGGGCTCGGGTGCGGGGGCGAGCACCGCGGAGGTGCCGGTGGCCAGGTCGTATGCGGTCAGGGTGGCGGGAACGACCTCCTGGCAGGAAGGCGCCGACTCCACGAAGAGGCGCCCTCTGACCGCCGCGATCTCGTAGCGCTGTCCGGTCGGGACGTCGATCGGGGTGACGGCATCGCCGTCCCACAGGGAGACGCCCGCCTCGCATCCGTCCCCGCCGCGCTCGTTCGTCTCGAACGCCGCCCAGCCGGCCGTTGCCGCCACGCCGCCTGACGGCGACGGGTCAGGTGCGTCGTCGGCGAACCGCTTGAGCTCGGTCGCATGCGTGGACCCACCGGACACGTCCACCAGGACGAGCGTCGCGTTCCGTCTGACCGGGTAGTCGCCCTCGGGTTCCGGGTCGGTGCAGGTGGCGAGCAGCGAGCGTGCGTCCGCCCACCCGACCGGCGTGCACCAGCGCCCCGGGACGCCGAAGTCGAGCTCGGTCTGGCCGCCGTCGACGACGTCGACGACGGTGAACCGGTCGTGCGCGCCGCCGATGTCCGCGGACGCCATCCGCCGGCCGGTGGGGTCGAGGTGCATCGGATGACCCATCTGACCGACCGCCTGGAGGGTCCCGTCGTCGGTGCGCCGGTACAGGTCGGCCGGCGCGTCCGTGCTGCCGACTCCTTCCGACCACAGCTCGGCCCCGTCGGCAGCGGTCCCCCAGTAGAACGGTCCGCCGTCCGCGTCGCTGAGTCCGACCGCGGTGGGCGTGAGCGTGCCGGTGGTGAGGTCGAGCGTCGCGCGCGCCTCTGCGCCGTTGCCGAAGTCGCTGACGAAGCCGATGGAGACGACCGCCGACGCGGCACCCGCGTCCCAGCGCAGGAGCGACACGGCCGTGTGGTTCGGGAGGTCGACGACCCGGTAGCGGTCCCCCCTCGGGGACACGAGCACGACGGTGTTCACCAGCGACCCGGGCAGCTCGGCGCACGCCGGTTCGAGACAGTCGGGAGATGTGGGCACGGTCGCCCGGTAGATCGTCAGGACCCAGCCCGGCCCGGTCTGTTCGAGCAGGCCGGGCGGCATGGCCTGGGTCGGGGGCAGCCCCGGGATCTCGTCGAGCACGACGGGCTCCGCGGTCGGGCTCGGTGTCGGGGTCACGGACGGGGTGGGCGTCACCGACGGGGTCGGGGTGTGCGCG
>JAEWCA010000540.1 GCA_023390875.1 Actinomycetes bacterium | reverse complement strand
CCTTCTGCGTGCGCGCCAGGGCGCCGAGGCTCAGCGGGACGCCGTCGAGGACCGACGCACGCTGCTTCTCGTCGCGCTTGATGCGGTCCCACGCGGCGTGCTGCCCCTCCTCGTCGGTCGCCGCCTCGTCGTCGCCGAACACGTGCGGGTGCCGCCGGACGAGCTTCGCCACGAGGTCGTCGGCCACGTCGTCGACGTCGAAGGGCTCGACGGCGTCCTCCTGCGCGAGGCGCGCGTGGAACACGACCTGCAGCAGCAGGTCGCCGAGCTCCTCGCGCAGACCCGCCCGGTCGTCCGTCTCGATGGCCTCGGCGAGCTCGTGCGCCTCCTCGAGCGCGAACGGCACGAGCGACCGGTGCGTCTGCTGCGCGTCCCACGGGCACCCGCCCGGCGAGCGCAGGCGGTCCATGACGTCGACGAGCCGGCGCAGCGGGTCGGCGTGCGGGTCGTGCTGACCACGCGGCGGGCTCGTCGGCTCGCTCATCCGCGCGGCGCTCAGGACGACGGGGTCGGCGTGGGCGTCGGGTTGTCCGAGCCATTGTCGGTGCCGCCCGCGGCCTTCGGCTCGACGATCCACGGCTGCCGTGCCGGCGCCGAGATCTGGTTGCCGTCGGCGAGCTCGCCGAAGCGCGGGTTCACCGTGATGTCGAGCGCCCGCAGGTCCTTGTCGATCTGCGTCGCGACGTCCTTCGCGTTGGGCAGCGACTGGAGGTTGTTGTACGCGATCGAGTACTTCGCGACGGTGAGCGAGGGCTCGCTGAACGTGGGGGCGTCCTTCGCGCCGTTCTGCTGCGCGATCGAGTCGAGCAGCGCCTGCGCGTCCTCGTCGGACACGCCCACGCCCTCCTTGTCGGCGATCCCGACGACGGTCGGCGCCTGGACGAGCACGGTGAGCACGTTGAGCGACGTCACCGCCTGCAGGTACGGGTTGAGCTCGGCCTTCGCGGTGCGCACGTCGGACGTCGGGATGACCGTCCCGTCGACGACCGCGGCCGCGCCCGGCTCACCGTCCGAGCACCCGGCGAGCGAGCCCGCGAGGGTCGCGGCGACCACGCCGGCGACGAGCACCCCGACCACACGCGGACGCCGACCGGCCGCACCCGCACGCCACTGCACCGCCACCTGGGACCTCCTGCGTCGTCGCTCGTCGATCGCGGTCATCGTAGAGCCCTGCGCTGGGTCCGCGGGGCCACCGCCAGGACCGACGCGCTCGGGTGCCGTCAGCGCGACGTGCCCACGGTCGCCGCCGCGGCCACGTCCCCCTTGACGACCGCCTCGACGAACTGCCGCGCCCACACGAGCACGTCGCGCCCGTGCAGCGGCTTGCCGCCGATGCGCGCGGTCGTCGGGAACGGCACCAGGACCGTCCGGGTCGCGGGCTTGAGCACCGACCCGGGGTACAGCCGCTTGAGCCGCAGCTGCGCGGACTCGGGCAGCTCGACGGGCGCGAACCGCACGAACTTGCCCTGCGCGGTGACGTCGGCCAGGCCGGCGTTGCGCACGGCGATGCGGAACTCGGCCACCTCGAACAGGTTGTCGACGGCGGGCGGCACGGCGCCATAGCGGTCGACGAGCTCCGCGCGCGCCTCCCCCAGGGCTGCGGCGTCGGCGGCCGACGCGATCTTGCGGTACGCCTCCAGGCGCAGCCGCTCGTGCGCGATGTAGTCGTGCGGCAGGTGCGCGTCGACGGGCAGCTCGATCGTGACGTCGGGCAGCTCCTCGGGCACGTCGCCGCGGAAGTTCGCGACCGCCTCGCCGACCATGCGGATGTACAGGTCGAAGCCGACGCCCTCGATGTGGCCCGACTGCTCGCCACCCAGCAGGTTGCCGGCGCCGCGGATCTCGAGGTCCTTCATCGCGACGGCCATGCCCGCGCCGAGATCGGTGTTGGCGGCGATCGTCTGGAGCCGGTCGTGGGCCGTCTCGGTGAGCGGCTTCTCGGGCGGGTAGAGGAAGTAGGCGTACGCCCGCTCGCGGCCGCGCCCCACGCGGCCGCGGAGCTGGTGCAGCTGACTGAGTCCGAGGAGGTCCGCCCGCTCGAGGATGAGCGTGTTCGCGTTCGAGATGTCGAGGCCGGTCTCGACGATCGTCGTGCAGACCAGCACGTCGAACCTCTTCTCCCAGAAGTCGACGATGACCCGCTCGAGCTGGTGCTCGTTCATCTTCCCGTGGGCCACGGCGACGCGGGCCTCGGGCACGAGCTCGGTGATCCGCGAGGCGGCCCGCTCGATCGACTCGACCTTGTTGTGCACGTAGAACACCTGGCCCTCGCGCAGCAGCTCGCGGCGGACGGCGGCCGAGATCTGCTTCTCGTCGTACGCGCCGACGAACGTGAGGACGGGGTGGCGCTCCTCGGGCGGGGTCGCGAGCGTCGACATCTCCCGGATGCCCGTCACCGCCATCTCCAGGGTGCGCGGGATCGGCGTCGCGCTCATGGCGAGCACGTCGACGTTGGTGCGCAGCGCCTTGAGCGTCTCCTTGTGCTCGACGCCGAACCGCTGCTCCTCGTCGATCACCACGAGCCCGAGGTCCTTGAACCGCACCTCGCCCGTGATGAGCCGGTGCGTGCCGATGACGATGTCGACGGACCCGTCGGCGAGCCCCTCGACGACCTCCTTCGACTCCTTCGCCGTCTGGAACCGCGACAGCGCCTTCACCGTCACCGGGAACGCGCTGTACCGCTCGCTGAACGTGTCGAGGTGCTGCTGCACGAGCAGCGTGGTCGGCACGAGGACCGCGACCTGCTTGCCGTCCTGCACGGCCTTGAACGCCGCCCGCACGGCGATCTCCGTCTTGCCGTAGCCGACGTCGCCGCACACCAGCCGGTCCATCGGGACCGGCTTCTCCATGTCGGCCTTGACCTCGTCGATCGTCGCCGCCTGGTCGGGCGTCTCGACGTACGCGAACGCGTCCTCGAGCTCGCGCTGCCACGGCGTGTCCGGGCCGAACGCGTGCCCCGCCGTCGCCATGCGCGCGCTGTACAGCCGGATGAGCTCGGCGGCGATCTCCTTGACGGCCTTGCGGGCGCGACCCTTCGTCTTGGCCCAGTCGCCGCCGCCCATCTTGTTGAGCGTGGGCGCCTCGCCGCCGACGTACTTCGTCACCTGGTCGAGCTGGTCGCTCGGCACGAACAGCCGGTCGCCGGGCTGGCCGCGCTTGCTGCTCGCGTACTCGATGACGAGGTACTCGCGCGTCGCCGCCGTGGCGCCCGTGCCGATGGTCCGCTGCACGAGCTCGACGAACCGGCCGACGCCGTGCTGCTCGTGCACCACGAAGTCGCCGGGCCGCAGCTGCAGCGGGTCGACGACGTTGCGCCGACGGCTCGGCATCCGCCGCATGTCCCGCGTGCTGCTGCCCGCGCGGCCGGTCAGGTCCGCCTCGGAGAACACCGCGAGCTGCAGGGGCTCGGCGACGAACCCCGGCCCGACGGGCGCGGGGACCACGAGCACGACGCCGCCCTCGGGCTCGTCCTCGACGCTGCCGACGAGCCGCGCGGGCACGTCGGCGGCCTTGAGCTGCTCGACCATGCGCTGCGCGGGACCGTGCCCCTCGGTCGCCAGGACCAGCCGCCAGCCGGCCTGCTGCAGGGTGCGCACGTCGGCGACGGCCCGCGCGACCTCGCCGCGGTACCGCTCGACGTCCCGCGCGGCGACCACCACGGTGTGCGCG
>JAEWCA010000443.1 GCA_023390875.1 Actinomycetes bacterium | reverse complement strand
GTGCTGCCCCGCGGGGCGGTCGTCTCGGCCCGCCCGGACCGGCGGCGCCGGTGACCGCGGCCCGGCACGGCGCCCCCGTGCGGCCCGGTGCGCGCCCGCGTCGCCGGGGCGGGATCCCGTAACCTACGGTGCCTGGCCCCACGGCCGTCCCCGCCACGTGGCGGTCGAAGACGGTGAGGCACGACGACAGGAGCAGTCAGATGTACCGGCTCACTCCCTCGACCCAGGCCTACGCGTGGGGTTCGACGACGGCGATCCCGGACCTGCTGAGCCTCGTCCCCGACGGCCAGCCCGTGGCCGAGGCCTGGTTCGGGGCGCACCCCAGCGCACCCGCGCTGGCGCACGTCGACGGCGGCCAGGTGCGCCTCGACGACGTCATCGCGGCGGACCCCGAGGAGACGCTGGGCGCCGACGTCGCGTCCCGCTCCGAGAACCGCCTCCCGTACCTGCTCAAGATCATCGCCGCAGCGTCGCCCATCTCCTTGCAGGTGCACCCGAGCATGCAGCGCGCACGCGTCGGCTACGAGCTCGAGGACACCGCGGGCACGCCGATCGACGCCCGTGAGCGCAGCTACCGCGACCGCAACCACAAGCCCGAGCTCGTGTACGCGCTCACCCGGTTCGACGCCATGGTCGGCTTCCGCGCCCCCCGACGGGCCGCGGAGCTGCTCGTCGGTCTCGACACGCCGCTCGCCGCCGACCTGCGCGCGCGCCTCATGGCCGATCCCGCCCAGTCGGGCGTGCGGGCCGCCTTCGAGTGGCTGGTGTCGCCCGAGACGCGGCCTGGCATCGACGAGGTGCAGGCGTTCGCCGACGCGTGCGCGAAGCGCCTCGTCGACGGGTCGCCGTCGCCCCGCACGGACCGCACGGTCATCCGGCTCGCCGCGGCGTACCCGGGGGACGCGGGTGCGGTGACGTCAGTTCTGCTCAACCCCGTGACGCTGCGTCCGGGGGAGGCCGTGTTCGTCCCGGCGGGCACGGTGCACGCGTACCTGCAGGGCGTGGGCGTCGAGATCATGGCCAACTCGGACAACGTGCTCCGGGCCGGCCTGACGCAGAAGCACATCAACCTGCCGGAGCTCCTGGTCAACCTCGACGCGGTCGCGGCGCCCCCGATCCGGATCGCGCCCGAGCGGGTGTTCACGTCGACCGAGATCTACTACGCGCCCGTCGACGACTTCGAGCTGTCGATCACCCGCCTCACCGACGAGGGCGTGGCACGCATCCCGGGCCGTGGGCCGCGCGTCCTGCTGTGCCTCGAGGGTGAGGTCGAGGTGCACACCGAGCGCAACGGCACGCTGTCGCTGACCCGGGGCCAGGCGGCGTTCGCACCCGCAGGCGAGGGCGCCGTCACGGCGTGGGGCGACGGCGTGCTCGCCCAGGCGGACGTGCCCTGAGCGGAGCGCTCGGGGTCAGGCGTTGCCGCCGTCGCCGGTGAACACCCAGCGCTTGTAGCCGACGTACCGCAGCACCGTGCCGATGACGATGCCGACCACCGTCGCGACGTTGTCGGCGAGCGGGGTCGTCAGGCTCAAGACGTAGTGCGAGAACGCCAGGGTGCCGACGGGCACCACCGCGCACCCGACGTTGATCGCCGCGAAGACGACGAGCTCGCGGCCGCGTCGTGCGGTGCGGTGCTCCGCGAACGTCCAGTGCCGGTTGCCGTACCACGACACCAGCGTCGCGACGGCGAGCGAGACGACCTTGGCCGTGATCGGCTTCGCCTCCAGCACGTGGCCGGGGCCGAACCGCAGCAGGTTGAACAGACCGAGGTCCACGACGAACGCGACACCGCCGACGGACAGGAACCGGGCGATCTCGAACGCGCGGGCGCGCAGCGCGGCGTTGCGGAAGGCCGACGTCGACGGGGTCGCGGCGGGCGTCGCCGGCAGGGTGACGTCGGCGAGGCCCGCCGTCGTCACCGGGGCGACCGCCGGGCCGACCACTGCGTCGGGTCCACTCACTCGTCCGTCCTCCACGCTCGCGGATGGTCCGGCGAGGATAGCGCCGTTGGCTGGGAGGACCGTGTGCGAGGCCCGCGTGAAGCGTTTCGGGCGGCGGTCGTCGGTGCTGCGGCGCTCGGCTAGGCTCGTCGCCCGTGGCAGCACCCGTGGTGGCAGTGGTCGGTGGTGGGCAGCTCGCACGCATGATGGCACCGGCGGCGACGGCCCTCGGTGTGCACCTGCGGGTGCTCGTGGAGAGCTCGACGTCGTCGGCCGCGCAGGTCGTGGTCGACGCCCCGGTCGGTGCCGCGTCCGACGGCCGGGCCGTCGTCGGCCTCGTCGACGGCGCCGCCGTCCTCACGTTCGAGCACGAGCACGTGCCGGGCCCCGTGCTGGACCAGGTCGTCGAGCTCGGCACGCCCGTGCGGCCCAGCGCGGAGGCCCTCGTCCACGCCCAGGACAAGATCACGATGCGCACCCGGCTCGGCGAGCTCGGCGTGCCGATGCCCCGCTGGGTGCCGCTGACGGAGCCCGCGGACCTCGAGCGCTTCCTCGGGGCGGTCGGCGGGGAGGCCGTCGTGAAGACGGCCCGCGGCGGGTACGACGGCAAGGGCGTGCGCGTGGTGCGCTCGGCCGACGACGCCGACGACTGGCTGACCGCCGCCGCGGACGGCACGGGCGCCCGGCTGCTCGCCGAGGAGAAGGTGCCGTTCCGCCGCGAGCTCGCGGTGCTCGTGGCCCGCCGCCCCGGCGGCGAGGTGCGCACCTGGCCCGTCGTCGAGTCCGTCCAGCGGGACGGCGTCTGCGCGGAGGTCGTCGCGCCCGCGCCCGACCTCGACGACGCGACGCGGGACCAGGCGGTCGACATCGCAGTCCGCGTCGCCGAGGGGCTCGGGGTCACCGGCGTGCTGGCCGTCGAGCTGTTCGAGGTGGCCGACGCCGACGGCGGCCCGGCCCGGGTCCTGGTCAACGAGCTCGCGATGCGCCCGCACAACTCGGGGCACTGGACCATCGACGGCTCCGTGACCAGCCAGTTCGAGCAGCACCTGCGCGCGGTCCTCGACCTGCCCCTCGGGGACACCGCGCCGCGTGCGACGTGGACGGTGATGTCGAACGTCCTCGGCAGCACGCTGGGTGACCTCACCGACGCGCTCGCGGGCGTCGCGGCGCAGGACCCGCAGGCGAAGGTGCACCTGTACGGCAAGGACGTCCGGCCCGGCCGCAAGCTGGGGCACGTGAACGTGAGCGGCGACGACCTCGTCGAGGTCCGTCGCCGCGCGAACGCCGCCGCAGCGCTCCTGCGCGGCGAGGCACCGCACCAGCAGACGGAGGCGTGATGGCTGCACAGGCCCGGGTGGGCGTCGTCATGGGGTCGGACTCGGACTGGTCCGTCATGGAGGCGGCGGCGGTGGCCCTTGCCGAGTTCGACGTCCCCGTCGAGGTCGACGTCGTGTCGGCGCACCGCCAGCCCGACAAGATGGTCGCGTACGGCCGGTCGGCCGCCGAGCGCGGGCTGCGCGTGATCGTGGCCGGTGCGGGCGGCGCGGCGCACCTGCCCGGCATGCTCGCCGCCGTCACGCCGCTGCCGGTGATCGGGGTCCCGGTGCCGCTCGCCCACCTCGACGGCCTCGACTCGCTGCTGTCGATCGTGCAGATGCCCGCGGGCGTCCCGGTGGCGACCGTGTCGGTCGGCGGGGCGCGCAACGCGGGCCTGCTGGCCGTGCGGATCCTCGCGTCGGGCGTCGACGACGAGGCGGCACGGCTGCGGGCCGCGATGCTGACGTTCCAGGACGGGCTGCGCGAGCAGGCGGACGAGAAGGGCCGACGGCTCCGTGACCGCGCGTCCGGGCGCCGGCCGACGGGTTTCAGCGCCTGACGGGCCCCGTGAAGGGTCCGTGACGATCCGGAGGGGCGGACCGGCTCCGCTCGCGGACGTGCCGACCCCCACCTAGCGTCGGCCGGATGACCACGCCCCCCGCGCGTCTCGCTGCGCTCGACGGACTGCGGTTCGCCGCCGCAGCAGCCGTCGTCCTGTACCACCTGACCGCCCGGACCTCGTCGGCGTGGGGGGACGGCCAGGCCGACGCGCTCGGGGGAGTGGGGCGCTGGACCTCGTACGGGTCGCTCGGCCCCGAGCTGTTCTTCGTCGTCAGCGGCTTCGTGGTGCTCATGTCGGTGTGGGGGCGGCCCACCGCGCACGTCGTCGCGTCACGGGTCGCGCGGCTCTACCCGGCGTACTGGGTCGCCGTCCTCGCGACCGGCGGGCTGCTGCTGCTCCTGTGGCCCGAGGGCAAGCACGTCACCGTCCACCAGGTGCTCGTGAACCTCACGATGGTGCAGTCGGCGGTGGGCGTGGAGCACGTCGACGGCGTCTACTGGACCCTCTGGACCGAGCTGCGCTTCTACCTGCTCATCGGGCTGTTCTCCCTGGTCGGCGTCACGCGGCGGCGCGTCCTCGCCGTCGCGGTGCTGTGGCCGGTCGCCGCGCGCGTCGTCGAGCGCGCGGGCAGGGACGGGCTCGCGACGCTGCTCGTGTCGGACTACGCACCGCTGTTCGCGGCCGGCATGGCCCTCTACCTCGCGTTCCGGGCGGCCGACGACGGGCCGCGCCTCGCGACGGCGACGTGGTGCGCGGTCGTCGGGAACACCGTGCTCGCGGTCTGGCGGGTCGTCCCGTCCCGTAGCGACGTGCTCGCCCGCACCACCGGCTACGAGCCGTCCGCGCTGCTCCTGGGCGTCGGCGTCGTCGTGTGCGTCGCGGCCGTCGCCGTCGCCACGCTCACCCCGCTCGCGCGCGTCGACTCGCGCCGTCTCACCGCCGCGGGGGCGCTCACCTACCCGCTGTACCTCGTGCACGAGTACTGGGGTCTGTACGTCGTCCGGCTCACGTC
>JAEWCA010000369.1 GCA_023390875.1 Actinomycetes bacterium | reverse complement strand
CGCCGCCGAGCTGGCCGGGGGCGAGCTGGCGGTCGCGGGCGACGCCGACCTCGTAGGGGCCGGCGGCGCGCGTGAGCTCGTCCTCGGTCCGGCCGCAGTACGAGATCTCGGGGATCGTGTAGATGCCGATGGGCTGGATCGACGCGAGCTCACGGGCCGGTTCGCCGAACGCGTGGTAGGCCGCGAGCCGGCCCTGGTCCATCGACGTGGCGGCGAGCGCGGGGAACCCGATGACGTCGCCGACGGCGAAGATGTGCGGCTGCGCGGTGCGGTACTCGCCGTCGACGTGGATGCGGCCGCGGTTGTCGGCCTCGAGCCCGGCGGCGGCGAGGTCGAGCGTGCTCGTCTGGCCCTGCCGGCCGGCGGAGTACATGACGGTGTCGGCGGCGATCTTCTTGCCGGACGCGAGTCGTGTGACGGTCCCGCGCGGGCTGGAGTCGACGCCGGCGACCTCCTCGCCGAGCCGGAACGACACGGACAGGTCCCGCAGGTGGAACTTGAGGGACTCGACGACCTCGGGGTCGCACATCTCGAGCATCGTGGGCCGCTTGTCGATGATCGTGACGCGGGTGCCGAGCGCGGCGAACATCGACGCGTACTCGATGCCGATGATCCCGGCGCCGACCACGACCATCGACCCGGGGACGCGGTCGAGCGCGAGCACGCCGTCGGAGTCGACGACGGTGCGCTCGTCGAACTGCACGGTGTCGGGGCGGTGGGGTCGTGAGCCGGTCGCGATGACGACGTGCTGCGACGTGAACCGCGTGCGGCGGCCGTCGACGTCGGTGACCTCGACGGTGTGCGGGTCGACGAACGCGGCGGCGCCGTTGTGGATGTCGACGTGGTTGCGCAGCAGCTGGGCGCGGACGACCTCGATCTCGCGGCCGATGACGTGCTGGGTGCGCGCGAACAGGTCCTCGATGGTGATGTCGCTCTTCACGCGGTAGGACGCGCCGTACACCTCGCGCTGCGCCATGCCGGTGAGGTACATGACGGCTTCGCGGAGCGTCTTGGACGGGATGGTGCCGGTGTTGACGGAGACGCCGCCCATCATGTGCCGGCGTTCGACGACCGCGACGCGGCGGCCGAGCTTGGCGGCGGCGATGGCGGCCTTCTGCCCGCCGGGTCCGGAGCCGATCGCGACGAGGTCGTAGTCGTACCGGTGGTCGGTGGGCGGGGTGGGCGCGTCGTCGGGCAGTTCGTCGGGGATGCCGTCGGTGGCCATCTTCGCAGTCTGGCCCGGTCGGGCGTCGGCGGCAGCCCGGCCTGTCCGGGCCCGTGCCGTCGACCCCCTGTCGCGCACGCCGTACCGGCGGGTAGCATCCGTGACCGAGATGATGACAACAGTCATCGTCCAGATTACGGAGAGGTGACATGAGACGCATGCGTGAGATGGCCGCCGTCACGATCGGTCTGGCCGCAGCACTGGTCCTCACCCCCACCGCCGGATGGGCGACGTCCGACCCCGACGTCAGCGCACCCGGACCCGTGACGGCCGCGAAGGTCCCCGCCGGGGTGATCCACGCGCTCCAGCGCGACCTCGGCCTCTCGAAGGCCGCCGCCGGCGAGCGGCTCGCCTTCCAGGCCGGCGCCGCCGACGTCGAGCGCACCCTCGAGGCCCGCCTCGGCGCGGACTACGCCGGCGCGTGGTTCGACACCACCAAGAACGTCCTGCACGTCGGCGTCGTCGACGCCGCCGACGCCCCCGCGGTCCGCGCCGCCGGTGCCCACCCGGTCGTCGCCCGCCACACGCTCGCCGCCCTCGACGCCTGGAAGACCGGCCTCGACACCGCGCTGGCACCCGTCGCCGCGACCGTCCCGTCCTGGTACGTCGACGTCACCACCAACACCGTCGTCGTCAACGCCACCGCGGGTGCCGTGAGCCAGGTCCGTGACCTCGCGGCCGCCGCCGGGGTCCCCGCCGACGCCGTCAAGGTCGTCGAGACCACCGAGGCGCCCCGCACGTTCGTCGACGTGATCGGCGGCAACGCCTACAACATCAACAACCAGTACCGCTGCTCGGTCGGCTTCGCCGTCAACGGCGGCTTCGTCACCGCCGGCCACTGCGGCACCACCGGGTCGACCACCACGAACCCGTCCGGCACGTTCGCGGGGTCCAGCTTCCCCGGGAACGACTACGCCTGGGTCCGCGTCGCGGCCGGCAACACCCCGGTCGGCGCGGTGAACAACTACAGCGGCGGCACGGTCGCGGTCGCCGGGTCCACGCAGGCGGCCGTCGGTGCGTCGGTGTGCCGCTCGGGCTCCACGAGCGGGTGGCACTGCGGCAGCATCCAGGCGTTCAACGCCACGGTGAACTACGCCGAGGGCAGCGTCTCGGGCCTCATCCGCACCAACGTGTGCGCCGAGCCGGGCGACTCGGGCGGCTCGCTCGTCGCGGGCAACCAGGCGCAGGGCATGACGTCGGGCGGCTCCGGCAACTGCTCGTCGGGCGGCACCACGTACTTCCAGCCGGTCAACGAGGCGCTCGGCGCCTTCGGGCTCACGCTCGTCACGTCCACGGGCGGTGGCGGCGGTGGCGGTGGCACGTGCACCGGCTACGCCCGCACGTACACGGGCACGCTCGCGTCGCGGCAGTCCACGACCCAGCCGACCGGCAGCTACGTGACCGTCAACGCGAGCGGCACGATCCGGCTCTGCCTCGCCGGCCCCAGCGGCGCCGACTTCGACCTGTACCTGCAGAAGTGGAGCGGGTCGGCGTGGTCGAACGTCGCGTCGGCCACCACGGCGAGCAACAACGAGTCGATCACGTACTCCGGCACGTCGGGCTACTACCGGTACGGCGTCTACGCGTACTCGGGCTCGGGCGCGTACACGCTCGGCGCGACGACCCCCTGACGGGCGCGGGGCCCGTTCCGCACGGGGGTGCGGGCCCCGCGTCACACCTGGACG
>JAEWCA010000181.1 GCA_023390875.1 Actinomycetes bacterium | reverse complement strand
GCCGCGGGCGTCGAGGTCCGGGGCGGTGGGGTCGTAGGGCGGCCGCGGGCCGCGTCGGGGGTGTCGGTGGTGGTTGTTCATGAGTGTGCTCCTGGGGTGTCGCGGAGGCCCGGGCCGGTCGGCGGGGGCCGTGCCGCGGGGCCGGCGCGGTGTCGCGCGGCCGGGCGGCCTCCGGGAGGACGGTGTCCTCGACCGGATGCCGTAACGATATATCGCTGACCTATCGTTGGCAACCCTATCGATACACCGCTGTCAGAGCCGGGCGAGGACCGCCCCGCCGTGCACCGCCAGCACCTGGCCCGTCGTCCACCCCGCGTCCGGCCCTGCCAGGTACGCGACGGCCGCCGCGATCTCCTCGACCGTGCCCGGCCGCCCCGCCGGGATGCGCGCCACCCGCCGCCGACGCTCGTCGTCGTCGAGCCGGCCCTCCCAGAAGCCCGTGTCCGGGACGAGGCCGGGCGCGACCGCGTTCACCGTGATGCCGTCGGCCGCCACCGCCCCGGCCGTCCCCGTGACCCAGGAGCTGATCGCCGCCTTCGCCGCACCGTACGACCCCGCCCCGCGCATGGCCGCCACCGAGCTCATCGCCACGACCCGGCCGCCCGGACGAGCCAGGTGCGGCAGCAGCGCCTCGCCGAGCAGCACCGTCGTGAGCACGTTGAGCCGGAACTGGTCCGTCCACAGCCGCGCCGTCTCCGCGAGGCCGCCGCCGTCGCGCTCGAGCATCCCGCCCGCGTTCAGGACGAGGACGTCGACCGGTCCGCCGGCCACCACCCGGTCCGCGAGCGCCTGGACCTCGTCGGGCTCACGCAGGTCGGCGGTCTCCACGCTCACCGCCTGCCGGCCGGCCACCTCGTCGATCTCCGTGGCCGCCCGCTCGAGCACGTCACGCCGTCGTCCGACGACCACCACGTCCGCGCCGTCGGCCACCAGCCTGCGCGTCACCGCGAGCCCGATGCCCGTCCCGCCACCCGTCACCACCGCACGTCGCACGTCGACCCCTGTCCTCGACCCCGGCACCGTCGACCAGTCTGTTCCCACCCTCGACGCCAGGCGTGTCGAATTCGCCGACCCTCGCGCGTCATCCCTGCGACGGGCACAGTGAGGATGCTCGCGACGACGAAAGGACAGGTCATGACCACCGCCCGGTACGTCGTCCTCCTGCACGGGGACGAGAACGTGTGGTCCGCCCGCGACGAGCGCCTGCGGCAGCGGACCGACGAGGACCACCGGCTGTTCGGCCAGCGGTGCGCCGAGAACGGCCACAAGATCGTCGGCGGCGAGGAGCTCCAGGCGGCGTCGACGTCGATCCTCGTCCGCCGCGGCGACGGCCCCCTGCAGGTCACCGAGGGCCCGTTCGCCGAGACCGCCGAACAGCTCGGCGGCTACTACGTGATCGAGACGGCCGACCTCGACGGCCTCGTGCAGCTCGTCGGCGCGTTCCAGCGCGAGGCCGAGACCGCCGAGATCCGGCCCGTCGTCGACCACTCGGAGGTGTGAGCCATGTCGAGGTTCGTCGTGCTGATCTACGAGGACGAGGCGATCTGGGCCGCCGCCGACGAGGCGCTGCAGGCCGAGTACTTCCGGCAGCACCGCGAGTACGCCGACCGCGCCGCGGAGCACGGCATCACGATCGTCGCGAGCGAGGCCCTGCAGCGCGTCGCGACCGCCCGCACGCTGCGCCGCGCGGACGGCGAGGCGACCGTCACCGACGGCCCGTTCGCGGAGACCGCCGAGCAGCTCGGCGGCTTCTACCTGCTCGACGCACCCGACGCCGAGACCGTCCTGAAGCACGCCCAGCTGCTGCCCGTCCACTACACGCTCGAGGTGCGCGAGATCATGCAGGTGTGACTGTCGATCCGCGGGCGGTCCGCGCGTCATCATGACGAACGGGCGCACCGGCGCACGTCGGACCGGGAGGACCTCCGATGACCGAGTACATGGTGATGCTGCACCGCGACGACTCGCACGAGGCCGGGCTGCCGCCCGCCGCGCTGGCTCAGGCATGGGAGGCGCACCTCGGGTTCCGTCGTCACTGCGAGGCGCACGGGTGGTCGATCCGGAGCCAGGCGGCGCTGCGGCCCGCCGACCGGTCGCGGTCCGTGCGACCGTCCGGCGACGGGTTCACCGTGACCGATGGGCCGTACGCCGAGACCGTCGAGCAGCTCGGCGGGTTCTACCTCGTCACGACCGACGACCTCGACGCGCTCACCGACGCCGTGCGGCCGATGCTCGTCAACGGCGGGACGATCGAGCTCCGGCCGACCGTCGCGTACGTCGACGGCCGGCCCGTGCCCGAGGACGCGGAGCTGGTCGGGCGGGCCTCGTGAGGTTCGTCGTGCTGGAGCGGGGTGCGTCGGCCGACGACGGCGGGCTGACCGACCGCGCGGCACGGTGCGGCGTCACCGTGCTCGCCCGGGAGGTCGCCCGGCCCTCCGAGACCGCCACGACCGTGCTGCGGCGGCTCGCGCTGGACCGGCCGTCCGACGAGCACGACGGGCCCCTCGCGGGCGTGCTGCTGCTCGACGCGCCCGACCTCGACGCGGTCCTCGAGGTGCTGCCGCCGACCGACAGCGGGGCGTTCGAGGTGCGGCCGGTGGCGGGATGACGGACGCCGCCGCTGCTCTGCCCGGCGCGGAGCCGGATGCCGGCGGCCCGGGTGCGGTGCCGGATGCCGGCGGCCCGGGTGCGGTGCCGGGTGCCGCGCCCGGTGCGATACCGGGTGCCGCGCCCGGCGCGGTGCCGGTTGTCGTGCCCGGTGCCGTACCCGTCGCCGTCGGCGTCGACGACGCGCTCGCCGACGCGTGGCGCGCGCACTGGTCCCGGCTCATCGGCCTGCTCATCGGCCAGTTCGCGCGGCCCGACCTCGCCGAGGACGCGGTCTCCGACGCGTTCGAGTCCGCCGCCAAGCACTGGCCCGACGACGGCGTCCCGACCAACCCCGGGGCGTGGCTGCTCACCGCGGCCCGCCGCCGGGTCCTCGACAGGCTGCGCAGCGAGTCCGTGCTGCGCCGGAAGGAACCCCTCATGGTCGTCGACGACGAGATGCGCGCCCTCGCGGCCGCCGCCGTCGACCCCGGTGCGCACGTCGCCGACGAGCAGCTCCGGCTCGTCTTCGCGTGCTGCCACCCGGCCCTCGCCCCTGACGACCGCGTCGCCCTGACGCTCCGGTTCGTCGTCGGCCTGACGACCGCCGAGATCGCGCGCCTGCTGCTCGTGCAGGAGACCGCGATGGCCGCACGGCTGACCCGGGCGAAGAAGCGGCTCGCGTCGTCGGGCATCCCGTTCGCGACCCCACCCGCAGCGCGGCTCGACGAGCGGCTCGACGTCGTCGCGACCGTCGTCTACCTCGCCTTCACGTCCGGCTACCACCCCGGTGTCGGTGACGTGCCGCTGCGCGTCGACCTCGGCGACGAGGCCATCCGCCTGCTGCGCGTGCTGGACACGCTCCTGCCCGGACGGACCGTGGTGCGGGCGCTGCTCGCACTGCTGCTCCTGCAGCACTCGCGACGGGACACGCGGCTCGACGCGGCCGGGGCGCTCGTGCTGCTCCCCGACCAGGACCGCACCCGGTGGCACCGGGACGAGATCGCCGAGGCGGTCGGGATCCTGCGGTCGCTGGACGACGCGGCTGCGCCGTGGACAGGTGCCGCTCCGTCCGCGCCCGACGGACGACCCGCGCTCGGCGGCGGCACCCGGCCCGGTCCGGTCGCTGCGGACGCAGCGCTGGC
>JAEWCA010000161.1 GCA_023390875.1 Actinomycetes bacterium | reverse complement strand
GTCCTCGACGGCCCCGCGCACCCGCGCGGCCGCGTCCCCGCGCAGCGTCCGGTACGCGGCGAGCGTCGCGACGAGCGCGAACCCGGCCGACACGATGACGACGAGGTAGCCGCCGTGCGACCCCTCGCGGTCGATGAGCACGCCCGCGACCGACGAGCCGACCGACACCCCGACGCCGAGCGACGTGCCGACCCACGTGAGGCCCTCGGTGAGCCGGTTCGCCGGCACGAGCTGCTGGACGAGGCCGTTGCCGTTGATGAGCGTCGGCGCGATCGCGAACCCCGTGACGAACATGACCGCGGCGAGCACCACGAGGTTGGTGACGAGGAAGAAGAAGCACACGCCGACGGCCAGCGCGACGACCCCGATCGCGAACCGCAGGTGCAGCGGCCGCCGCCAGTGCCGCGTGCCGTACAGCAGCCCCGAGATGAGCGAGCCCATCGCGAACACCGCGAGGATCACGCCCGCGAGCCCCTTGTTGCCCTGCTCCTCCGCGAACGCGACGGTCGACACGTCGGTCGCCCCGAAGATCGAGCCCATCGCGACGAACACGACCGCGAGCACGGCCATGCCGGCGTTCGCGAGCACCGACCCGCGCGGTCGCGGCGCCCCGGCCGGTGCCGCGGGCGGCTCGGTCGCCCGCTGGGCGAGGAACCAGTACCCGCCGACCACCATGCCGACGAGCGCGACGACGAGCCCGGCCGACGCCTGCACACCCGTGGCCAGCAGCGTCGCGAGCACCGGCCCGACGACGAACACGAGCTCGTCGACCGCCGACTCGAGCGAGTACGCCGTGTGGATCGTCCGCGGGTCGCCGCCGAGCGTCCGGTTCCACCGCGCGCGCACGAGCGAGCCGAACGACCCGATCGCCGCCCCGGTCACGGCCGCCGACACGTACAGCACGAACGTGGGCGCCTCCGCGAGCGAGGCGGCGATCAGCGTGACGAGCCCGACCGTCGCGATCCCCACCGCGGGCCGCATGATCCGCGCCTGCCCGTGCCGGTCGACGAGCCGGGCCAGCTGCGGCGAGCACACCGCCTGCGCGATGACGTACACGGCCGACACCCGCCCGGCCAGCCCGTACGACCCGTACACCGCCGACACCATGAGCACGATCCCGATGCCCACCATCGACATCGGCAGCCGCGCGAGCGCCCCGGCCGCCGAGAAGGCGAGCGCCCCCGGACGCGACAGGACGTCACGGTACGGCTGGAGCATGCCGCCAGTCTCACACGCGGTGCCGACACGGTCCTGCGGGGGCTGGCCCGTGGGCGCGGCGTCCCGCAGGATCGGGGGATGACGACTGTGCTGGTGGACGACGTGCCCGAGTGCGAGCGGTTCGAGGCCCGTGACCCGTCGGGGGAGCTCCTCGGCTTCGCGGCTTACACGCTCGACGGACCGACCGTGGTCTTCATCCACACCGAGGTCGACCCTCAGCACGAGGGCCAGGGCATCGCGTCCCAGCTCGTGCAGGGTGCGTTCGACCTCGTGCGGGCCCGCGGCTCCGACGTCGTCGCGCTCTGCCCGTACACCAAGGCGTGGATCCGCAAGCACCCCGACTACCAGGACCTGGTGCGCGCGACCCGCTCGGCCTGACCGTCGAGGACGGGCTGAGGTCCGTCAGCCGGCGTCGGCCGCGCCACGCTTGAGGTTCTTGGTCAGCGACCTCGCCTCGCCCACCGCGTTGCCGAACTTGCTGCCCGATCCGGGGCTGACGAGCTCCAGGAGCAGCACGGCGGCGCCGATCACGGCGGTTCCCGCGACCTCCGTGTCGTGGTTGAGGTAGGCGACGACTGCGACCCCGACGGCCGCGGCCAGCGCGAGGATGCGCCGCACGCCGCCGAGCAGGCGTTGCCCCGCGCGGACGATCGGCGACGTGTCGACCTCCGCCTCGAGGAGCTCCGACCACGACCGTGCGGCGGCGGACTGCACCGCGTCCCAGACGGCTGCCGTCACCTCGTCGACGGCTCCGGGCTCGCCGAGCAGCAGCTGCCGCTTCCATCGGTGCAGGACGGCGGCCTTCCGCTCGAACGACTCGCGCAGCGCCACACGGTTCCGCGGGTCGAGACGGCACAGGTGCCCGGCGACGTCGGTCTCGAGCACGCGGGCGAGCCAGTCGACCCTGTGGACGAGCTCGTCGCGCGACGGCGGCACCGCGTCCCCGCCCGACGTGTGCCCGGTCGCGCCCACCGGTGCGGCCGGCTCGACCTCGTCGTCCGCGGTGGACGACGGGCCCCACGGGGTCGCGAGCAGCCACACCGCCGACTGCACGAACTCGGCCTCGGGAACCGCCCGCAGCCGGAGCCGCATCGCCACCTTGAGGGCCACCTGGTTGAGCGCCTCCACCGCGACGATCGCCAGCCCGACGACCGGCCCGAGCGTCATCCCGACGAACAGGCCGGCGAGCACGTCGTCCGGCACGGGTGCGACGTGCGTGTCGAGGTAGTCGGTCGCGCCCTGCGCGTCGTAGAGGGCGACGGAGTTGACGACGAGCAGCACCAGCAGCCCCGGATAGAGCGGCATCGCCCACGTGACCAGCCACCCGAGCGCGAGGAAGCCCACGGTCACCGCCACCGCGACGACCACGGCAGCCACCCGGACGAGCGCGCCCACGTCGAACGGCACGAGCAGCAGCCACGCCGACACCAGGCACCACGCCAGCGCCGCGAGCAGCAGCAGGCCCGTCGGCATCCGCGCGTTCTCCACGCCGACCAGCGCGACGAGCGCCGACAGCGTCAGGACGACCAGGATCCAGGGCTCACGGTCGTGCACCACCCAGAGCAGCGTGTTCGCGGCGGCGAGGACGGACGCGACCGTGATCCAGCCGACGACGTTGCCTGCCGCGTACTCGATGACCCACGTCACCGACGAGTGGCGGGTCGCGGCGACGACGTCCCGTCGGACGCGTGCCCGGGCCTCGTCCGGGACGTCGTCCCCCTGGTCGAGGACCTCGCCCATCTGCCGGCACACGTCGTCGAACCGGGTGTTGAGCAGGTGCCTCAGCGGACGTGGCCGCACGCCCACGAAGCGCCCCGCCGACCACCACGGCGGACGGTCGCCGGCGGGGGAGCCCGTCGTCCGGTCCTCGGGCACCGCACGGGAGCCCTGCGGGTCGTGCCCCTCGTCCGTGCGCGGGGGTGCGGACGGACGGTGCGGCTCGTGCTCGGCGGGTCCGTCCGCTCGGGGCACGTCGTTCGCAACGGTGGTCATGGTCGCCTCCTCACGATGCAGACGTGAGGGAGGGCACGGTGATACAGCACGGGACGACCCGGCCCGGTCCGGCCCGGTCCGACCCGGTCCAGCCCGGTCCGGCCCGGTCCTGGCACGGCGAAGGCCCCGGGGCCTGAACGCCGGCCGGGGCCCTCGTCGAACTCGTGGGACTTCGTCCAGAAGCCGCGGGGCTCAGGACCCGAGGGCCTGCGCCACCACCTGCTTCGCCTCGGACTGTACCTGCGCGAGGTGCTCGGGCGAGACGAACGACTCCGCGTAGATCTTGTAGACGTCCTCGGTGCCCGACGGCCGTGCGGCGAACCACGCGTTGTCGGTCGTGACCTTGAGGCCGCCGATCGCCGCGTCGTTGCCCGGGGCGTTGGTCAGCCGCGCCGTGATCGGCTCGCCGGCGAGCTCCGTGGCGGTCACCTGGTCGGGGTGCAGCGCCGCGAGCGTCGCCTTCTCCGCACGGGAGGCAGGGGCGTCGACGCGGGCGTACCAGGACTCGCCGAACTCGGCGACGAGGTCGCGGTGGTGCTGCGACGGCGACTTGCCGGTCGTCGCGAGGATCTCGGACGCGAGCAGCGCGGGGAGCATGCCGTCCTTGTCGGTGGTCCACACGGTGCCGTCCTTGCGCAGGAACGACGCGCCCGCGGACTCCTCGCCGCCGAACCCGACGGACCCGTCGACGAGGCCCGGCACGAACCACTTGAACCCGACGGGCACCTCGAGCAGCCGCCGCCCGAGCTTGGCGGCGACCCGGTCGATGAGGCTCGACGACACGAGCGTCTTGCCGATCGCCGTCCCGTCCGGCCACCCGGCGCGGGCGCCGCCGTACAGGTAGGAGATCATCACCGCGATGTAGTGGTTCGGGTTCATGAGGCCGCCGTCGGGCGTGACGATCCCGTGCCGGTCGGAGTCCGCGTCGTTGCCGGTCGCGATGTCGAACGGCGCGTCCGCACCCATCCGGGCCACGAGCGACGCCATCGCGTACGGCGACGAGCAGTCCATCCGGATCTTGCCGTCCCAGTCGAGGGTCATGAACCCCCACTGCGGGTCCACCGTCGGGTTCACGACCGTGAGGTCGAGCCCGTACCGCTCGCCGATCGCCCCCCAGTACTCGACCGACGCGCCGCCCAGCGGGTCCGCGCCGATCCGCACGCCCGACGCCCGGATCGCCTCGACGTCGATGACGTTCGCGAGGTCGTCGACGTACGCCGTGAGGAAGTCGTGCTTGCGGGTCGTGTCGGCCGCCAGCGCCTTGTCGACGCTCACGCGCGGCACGTCCCGCCACCCCGACGCGAGGATCTGGTTCGCGCGGTCCGCGATCCAGTTCGTGGCCTGCGACCCGGCGGGACCGCCGTCCGGCGGGTTGTACTTGAAGCCGCCGTCGCGCGGCGGGTTGTGCGACGGGGTCACGACGATGCCGTCGGCCAGCCCGGGACCCTGCGTCCGGACGCCCTCCGACGTGCCCGCGCCGTTGTGCCGCAGGATCGCGTGCGAGACGCCCGGGGTCGGCGTCCACGAGTCGCGCGCGTCGACGTGCACCTCGACACCCGCGGCGGCCAGCACCTCGAGCGCGCTCTTCCACGCCGGCTCGGACAGGCCGTGCGTGTCGCGGCCGATGAACAGCGGGCCGTCGGTGCCCTGGCTGCGGCGGTACTCGACGATCGCCGACGTGATGGCGACGATGTGCGCCTCGTTGAAGGCCGAGTCGAGGGCCGAGCCGCGGTGGCCGCTCGTGCCGAACACGACCTTCTGGTTCGGGTCGTCGAGGTCGGGCTCGCGGTCGTAGTAGGCGCTCGTGAGGGCGTCGATGTCGACGAGGTCGGACGGCTGGGCAGGTGTTCCGGCGCGCGGGTCCATGTCGCGATCCTCCCCCAACGCCCGAACCTGCGCAGCCCCGGTCTACGTCACACCCGCGACGTCCGGCGACGTCCACCGCTGTGCCGGGCGCCGTGCCCGACGCCGTGCCCAGCGCCGCCTCACGCGCCGCCCGGTAGCCTTGCCCGCATGGCCAAGAACACGCCCGACTTCGTGCTGCGCCCGTTCGAGGGGCTGCCCGGCGAGCCCGACTGGGTCGCGCTCAAGGAGCTCGTCCCGGCGGCGACCGCGACCGCCCGCACCACGAAGGAGTACGGCGCCCGCGACGTGCTCGTCACGACCGTCCTCCCGACCGCCTGGCCTGCGCTGCACCGTGCCGACGGCGTCGTGCTGCTCGCGCTGCAGACCGTCGGCAGCTCGGGCGACACCAGCCGCGACCTCGCGGCGGCGCTGCTCGAGGCGCTCGACGTCGAGCCCGGCACGGCCGTCGAGACGACCGGGCTGCCCGGGCCCGGCCCGCGCCTGCAGGACGTGCTCGACCTGACCGTCCCGTTCGAGGTCACCGTGCTCGACTCCTTCGCCTACTGGCTCGCCCCCGACACCGAGCGCACGTCCGACCTGCAGGCCGCGATCGAGGAGGCTGACTCCGGCATCGTCGACACCGTCAAGGTCGCCGCCGCCGAGTCCGCGTACTGGTGCCGCATGGGTGCGCGCGAGTTCCTGCGCTGGGCGCAGCCGCACGACGAGCAGGTGGTGCTCGACGCCCTCGCGCGGCTGCACGCCCGCCGCGAGTCCGGGTTCGAGGGCGCCAAGTTCGTCGGCTACTTCCGCTCCAGCGGCCTCGTCGTCCCCGTGTGGGAGCTCGCCAAGGGGTCGGAGGCCGAGGACATCGAGGCGCCCGTCGCCGCGTTCCGGCCCAAGTTCGAGGCCGCGCTCGCCGACACGAGCCCGCTCGACGCCGACGAGCGCCGCGCCCGCGCCGGCCTCGTCGCCCGCCAGGTCACGCTCCGCTGACCGTCGCCGCCGCCCGCGTCGCGCGCCAGGTGTCGCTCCGCTGACCGTCGCCGCCCGCGTCGTCCGCCAGGTGCCGCTCCGCTGACCGTCGCCGCCGCCCGCGTCGCTTCTCCCACCGCCCGCGGCCCCCTCCCACCGCCCGCCCTGCGGGGCACCGTCCGCATCCGGACGAGTGAAGCCCGGGGGCGGGCGGTGCTGCGTCCGGCATCCTTCGCGCGGATCGATAGGCTGACGCCCGTGACGCGCAAGAGCGGCAGGTCCGCCGACAGCGAGACGGCCGCCGACGCCACCCACCCGGCCGAGGAGGTGCGCGCGGCCGCCCACCGGGCCCGGCAGCGGGTCGCCGTGATCATCCCGGCGAAGGACGAGTCCCGGCGCATCGCCGCGACCGTGCGCTCGGCCCGGGCGATCCCGTTCGTCGACCTGGTGCTCGTGGTCGACGACGGGTCCGAGGACAACACGCAGCACGTCGCCCGGGAGGCCGGCGCGGTCGTCGTCCGGCACTCGCACAACCGCGGCAAGGCTGCCGCGATGGAGACGGGCGCGGCCGTCGTCGCGATGCGCGACGCCCCCGACCGGGCCCCGCGCATCCTGCTGTTCATCGACGGCGATCTCGGTGAGACGGCCGTGAACACCGCGCCGCTCGTGCCGCCCGTCGTCCAGGGCCACGCCGACCTGTCGATCGCGCTGCTCCCGCCGCAGCCCGGTGCCGGCGGCCGCGGGATCGTGGTCGGTGCGGCGCGTCGGGCGATCGCGTCGATGACGGGGTGGACGCCCACGCAGCCGCTGTCCGGCATGCGCTGCCTCACGCGCGAGGCGTTCGAGGCGGCCACGCCGCTCGCACGCGGCTGGGGTGTCGAGACGGGCATGACGATCGACCTGCTCCGGCAGGGCTTCCGGGTCGTCGAGGTGCCGTGCGAGCTGCGGCACCGCCCGTCGGGCACCGACCTCAAGGGCCAGATGCACCGGGCGGCCCAGTACCGCGACGTCCAGCTCGCGGTCAACGCCCGGCGCGTCCGCGTCGCCGCGTCGAGCGTCAAGCACGCCGTCGCCCCGACGAAGACCCCGCCGACCCACCGCTGACCACCCGCTGACGCGCCCACCGACCCACCGCTGACGCGCCAGCAGACCTACCGCTGACGCCGGCCCGGACGACCGACGTCCGCCGCCGTGTCGCGCCGGCCCCGTCGCGAGTTCGGTGGTTGCAGGCGAGTTCGGTGGTTCCAGAGCACGAACTCGCCTGGAAGCCCCGAACTCGGCGCCCCGCCGTGGGGGCGTCGGTTCTCGGCAGGCTCGTGCTTGTCGGCGAGTCCGGTGGTTGTCGGCGAGTCCGGTGGTTGCAAGCCACGGACTCGGCGGGAAGCCACGGACTCGGCGGGAAGCCACCGGACTCGGCGGGAAGCCACGGACTCGGCGGCCCCAGGGCGAGCGCGGCCGGCGCGTCAGGTGGGGGTCGGGGTGGACTCCTGTGACGTGAGGTCGTCCGTGGGGTCGTCGGACGACGAGCCCGCCGACGAGCCGTCCGCCGACGAGCCGCCCGCCGGATGGGCCGCGGGGTCGGCCGTCGAGCCCGCCGCCGAGCCGCCCGCAGGGTGGGCCGCGGGGTCGGACGATGAG
>JAEWCA010000152.1 GCA_023390875.1 Actinomycetes bacterium | reverse complement strand
ATCGTGACGAGATCGCCGAACCACATGTGAGCCATCTCGTGCAGGATCGTGTTCGCGCGCCCCGACTTCTGCGCGCGCGTGGATGCGCCGCGGGTGCGATCGGCGGCACGGCGGGCGCCGGGTCGGTGCCGCGGGCCGCGCGGACCGCGTCGAGCGCCGCGAGCTCGCGGTACCACTTGGCCGCCGCGAGCAGCAGGAACAGCCCGGAGGCGGCGGTGATGACCGTGTACACGCCGAGGAAGACGGGCAGCGCGCCGAGCAGCACGAACGACCAGCACAGCACGCCGTAGTCCATCGGGACGACGAGCAGCGCCCGCACCCACGACCGCGACCCGGGGTCGGTGTCGACCTTCGACCGCACCCCGTGCACGCGGCGCAGCTGCTCCGTAAGGATCATCGCGAAGAACAGCACGCTCGTGACGACCGTCGAGACGAGCGGCAGCACGACCCACCGGTCGTCGACCTCGCCCGAGCGCCACAGCGCGACGCCCAGGCCGAGCGGCAGCAGCACCGACTTCGCGGAGTCGACGACGTGGTCGAGCCACTCCCCGGCCGTCGAGCTGCGGCCCTGCAGGCGGGCGACCTGGCCGTCCGCCGAGTCGAACGCGTAGCCGAGGGCGAGCAGGAACGCGACGAGCACGCCCGAGCCGACGGAGATCGGGACGAACGCGAGGACCGCGATGCCGGCGAACGTGCACAGCGCCGAGATGCCCGTGACGGCGTCGGGCGACAGGCCGCGCGACGCTGCACCGGCGGCCAGGTAGCGCCCCCAGCGACGGTTCACGAACCGCGAGTACGCCGGGGCCGAGCGGGCCGCGGGCTTCTGCGCGCCGCGCAGCTGCGCGAGCGCCTCACGATAGGTGGGGTTCATGCGACCTCCGCCGGGACCCGGCTGCTCACGGCGGCGGTGCCCTGACCGCTGCGACGGCCCGCGCCGCGGGTGCGGCGCAGGTCTCGGGACGCCAGCCGGCGGGCCAGGTCCTCGTACCGGTCGGCGACGACGTCCCAGTCGTAGTCGAGCGCGCGCACCGCGAGCGCCGTGCCACGACGGAGGCAGTCGTCGGCGTCGGCCTCGGCGGCCTCGACCTGGGTGGCGACGTCCGCGGGCGACGCGAAGTACCGGCCGTCCTCGCGGAGGACCTCACGGTTGAACCCGACGTCGTACGCGACGGTCGCGGTGCCCGCGCCGATGGCCCGCAGCAGCGACGGGTTCGTGCCGCCGACGGAGTGGCCGTGCAGGTAGGTGCGTGCGTGCGCGTACAGCGTGTCGAGCAGCTCGCCGTCCCACACGCCGCCGAGCAGCCGCACCCGGTCGTCCGCGAGCGCGTGCACGCGGGCCGTGTACGCGTCCGCGTACGGCGCGGACCCGACGACGACGAGCGGCAGTCGGGCGCCGCTGCGGACGTACCCCTCGACGACGAGGTCGACGTGGTTCTCGGGCTCGAAGCGGGCGACCACGAGGTGGTACCCCTGCGGCTCGAGGCCGAGCTCGGACAGCCGCGTGGCCGGGAGGTCGACGAGCCGCGGCGCGCCGTAGCTGATGAGCTCGGTCGCCACGCCGAACTCGGCGCGGTAGTAGTCCTGGATGCCGACGGCGTCGGCGATGAGCGCGTCCGACCAGCGCACCGCGAGCTGCTCGGCCGTCCGGTAGTACCGCTGCCCGGAGGGCCCCCACTTGGCGCGCTTCCACTCGAGGCCGTCGACGTGCGTCGCGACGGGGATGCGGGCGGCGCGCAGGCCGGGCAGCCACAGCGAGTTCGCGGCGTTGAACAGGATCGCGGCGTCGGCCCGGTGGGCCAGCAGGTGCCCGACCGACAGGCCGGTGTGCGACAGCGTCTCGAGAGAGCGCCTGCGCAGGGCCGGCAGGTGGACGAGCTCCATCCCGAGGAACCGGTCGTCGCGCAGCTCGTCGCGGGCGCTGCGGCAGTACACGGTGACGCGCAGCCCGCGCTCGACGAGCCGGCGCCCGACCTCCTCGGCGGCGGTCTCGAAGCCGCCGTACCGGGCGGGGACCCCGCGGGTCCCGACCAGTGCGACGTGCAGCGGGACCGCGTGCGACAAGGCGTGGCTCCTCGAACCTGGACGTCTGTGGTGGACGGGTCGAGTATCCCCAAGCAACCGGACGAACGGTACCGAAAGGGACGTTTTTCGCCCGCGCTTCACCCCCTCGGACCTGCTGCGACGCAGGCACCGCACCGTCCGAGGGCCCTGTCGCGGCCCCTGGCGTCACCGCCCGCGCGCCGCCCGGACGGCCTGCGCGTAGACCTCGAGGTGGCGCTCCGCGAGCACGTCCCAGTCGCGCCCCGACAGGTCCGGCGGGGCGGGCGGCCCGCCGGCCACGGCCGCCAGCGCGGACGCCAGGACCGCACCCGTGACGGGGCCGTCGTACCGCTGCACCCACCACTCGCCGACCTCGCCCGCGAGCGCGTCGGTCACGGCGTTCGCGGGCACCAGCACCGGCCGGCCCAGGGTGAGCGCGAGCAGCAGGGCCCCCGAGTTGTGCATGTTCCGGTACGGCAGCACGACGAGCTGCCCGGCGCCCACCTCGGCCACGAGCTCGGCGTCGTCGAGGTGCCGCAGCGCGACCTGCACGCGCGGGTCACCGGCGGCGGCCTCGGCGACCTCGGCGGCCGTCGCGGGCGAGCCGGGGCGGCCGGCGATGCGCAGCGACACGGCGTCGTCGTCGACCTCGCGGAACGCGCCGACGAGCTCGAGCACACCCTTGTACGGCCGGACGATCCCGACGTGCACGAGCCGGCCCGGGACCGGCGGCGGCTCCGGGTGCGCGGCGTACCAGTCGCCGTAGTCGCCGAGCGGCACGGTCGTCGCGCGAGCCCCCTCGGGCAGGGGCGTGGTCGGGTTGAGCCGGATCCACCACGTCGTCGTCCGGTCGCACAGGCGCAGCACGGCGCGCGTGGCCCCGGGCAGGTGCTCGTGCGGCGCCACGTTGTGGGCGGTCCGGACGACGGCCGTGCGGCGCAGGCGGCACCGCACGAGCGTCGCCGCGAACAGCCCGACGGCCGCGAGCGTGCGCAGCCGGGTCGTCTTGGTGACGACGACCTCGGGCCAGTGCACGTGCAGCACGTCGTACCGCGACAGCAGCGCGCGACGCCACGAGAACGTCTCGACGACGGTGCTGCGGCGCAGCGCCCGCATGAGCAGCACGAGGTGCGGGTTGGTGGTCGGGCCGGGCTCGGCGAACGACTGCAGCACGCGCGGACGCACGTCCGCACGGGACGCGGGAGCGGGGTCGACCACGGCACCTCCTGGGGTCGGGACGTCCGGATCGTACCGATCATCACCCGCGCGACCGCTCCCCCGGGCGGGCGGTCGGTGGATACAGTTCCCGACCAGGACGACCAAGGGGGGCCGCTGCGACCTGCGCCGATGCGCGGGCGCACGGCGGCGCCCACCGAGCGGGGAGGTGGACGGTGGACGCGCTCGTCGTCGTCAACCACCGGTCCCACGCCCTGCTCGAGCAGAACCTCGCCACGACCGCGCACGGGCTCGACGCCCGCGTCGTCGTGGTCGACAACCTCTCGACGGACGACGAGCGCGCCGCGGTCCGGCGCGTGACCGACGCGCACGGCTGGGACCTGGTGACGGCGCTCAACGACGGCTTCGGTGCGGGCGTGAACCGCGGCGTCGCACGCGCCCGCGAGCTCGGGTGCGACGCGTTCCTCGTGCTCAACCCGGACCTGGAGCTCGAGCCGGCGACGGCCCGCGGCCTGCTCGACGCGGCCCGCCGCGACCCGCTCGCGCTCGTCGGCCCGCGCATCCTGCGGCCGGACGGCAGCGTGTGGTTCGCGGGCGGCGCGCTCGACGTGGCGACGGGCCGCACGCGCACGCGCCCCGACCTCGTGGGGCCGACGCCGCAGTGGCTCACGGGTGCGTGCCTCGCGCTGCACGACGAGCTGTGGGCCCGGGTCGGCGGGTTCAGCGACGCCTACTTCATGTACTGGGAGGACGTCGACCTGTCGGCCCGTGTGCGCGCCGCCGGCGGGCGGCTCGTCGTCGAGCACGCGCTCACCGCGGTGCACGACGTGGGCGGCACGCAGGAGTCGGCCGGCACGCGCCGCAAGTCCGACCTCTACTACCGGCACAACTGCCGCGGCCGGCTCGTGTTCGCCGCCCGCAACCTCGACCGTCCGGCCGTGCGGGCGTGGGCGCTGCGCTCCGTCGGGTACGCCCGCCGGGTGGTGCTCCGGGGCGGCCGCCGGCAGCTGCTCCGGTCGCCCGGGCCGGTCTGGGCGGCCGCGCGCGGCACCGCCGAAGGGCTGTGGTTCGCGCGACGGGACCACCGCGACCCGCACGACCACCGCGACCCGCACGACCGCCGCGACCACCAGGGAGCCCCCGCATGACGCGCGTCGTCGTCGCCCACCCGTCGCCCGACCTGTACGGGTCGGACCGGCAGCTGCTCGAGTCGATCAGCGCGATCGTCGGGCGCGGCGGCACGGTCGACCTGGTGCTGCCGTCCGACGGACCGCTCATCCCCCTGGCCCGCGAGCGCGGTGCGACGGTCCGCGTCGCGTCGTTCCCGGTGCTGCGCAAGGCGCTGCTGCACCCGCTGCGCCTGCCGGGGCTGCTGTGGCGCTCGCTGACGGCCACCGTGCGGGCGACGCGCTGGCTGCGCCGGGAGCGGCCCGACGTGCTGTACGTCAACACCGTGACGATCCCCGTGTGGGCGCTCGCCGGAAGGCTCGCGGGCGTGCCGGTCCTCGCGCACGTCCACGAGGCCGAGGACGGCGGCCGGCTCGTCGCCGCCGGGCTGGCGGCACCGCTGCTCCTGGCACGCCGGGTCGTCGCGAACAGCGCCGCCGCGGCCGCCGTGCTCGTGGGCGCCCTCCCCCGGCTCACCGCCCGGGTCGAGGTGGTCCACAACGGCGTGCCCGCGCCGCCGTCCGCGCCGGTCGACGCGTCGCACGTCGAGGGCGACCCGTGGCGGCTCGCGGTCGTCGGGCGGCTGTCTCCGCGCAAGGGCACCGACGTCGCGGTCGAGGCCGTCGCGCTGCTCGCCGCCGAGGGGCACGACGTGCGCCTGTCCGTCGCGGGGACGCCGTTCGAGGGCTACGAGTGGTTCGTCGAGCAGGTGCGCGAGCGCGCGGGCCGGGCCGACCTGGCCGGGCGGGTCGACCTGCTCGGCTACGTGCACCCGACGTGGGACCTGCTCGCCGCGAGCGACGTGGTGCTCGTGCCGTCGCGCGTCGAGCCGTTCGGCAACGTGGCCGTCGAGGCGATGCTCGCGCGGCGCCCGGTGGTGGCGTCGCGGACCCAGGGCCTCGCGGAGGTGGTCCGGGACGGCGAGACCGGCCTGCTGGTCCCGCCCGACGACGCGCCCGCCCTCGCGGCGGCCGTCGCGACGCTGCTGCGCGACGACGCCCTGCGCGCCAGGCTCGCTCGTGCGGGCGAGGACGACGCGCACGACCGCTTCTCGACGGCCCGGTACGCGCAGCGGCTGCTGACGGTGCTCGACGAGGTCAGCGGCTGACCGAGGCAAGTTCACCCGGATGCCGTCGGGGAGCCGCGTCGCGTTTGGGTAGATTCGTCCGGTCGAGGGCGCGGGTCGCCCCGACCTGCACCCGGAGAGGGGATTCGGTGCGCGCACTCGTCCTGTGGGCCGACGACCGGTCCCCCAACCTCGGTGTCCGTGCGCTCGCGCACGGCAGCGCGGCGCTCGTGCGGCGCGCCTTCCCGGACGCCGACGTGGACCTGCAGAACTTCGGCCGCGGGGCCGCGCCGGTGCCGATCGGCGGCTGGCGTCCCCTGGTGCGCGAGCACGTCACCGGACGGCACGGCCTCCGGCGGTGGCTCGCGGGCTACGACCTCGTCGTGGACACCCGCTCGGGCGACAGCTTCGCGGACATCTACGGTCTGCAGCGCCTGCTGGCGATGACCGCGCTGTCCGACCTGGCCGTCCGCGCGGGCGTGCCCGTGGTGCTCGGGCCGCAGACCATCGGCCCGTTCGGCAGCCGCCGGGGCCGTGCGCTCGCGAAGCACACGCTGCGGCGCGCCACGACCGTGATGGCCCGCGACCACGTGAGCGCCCAGGGTGCCCGCGCGCTCGGCCGGGAGGCCGACGTGCTCACCACCGACGTGGTGTTCGCGCTGCCGGTGCCGGTCGTCGAGCGCACGCGCGACGTGCTGCTCAACGTGTCGGGCCTGCTGTGGAACCCGGGACCGCACGTCGACGCGGGCGGGTACCGCGCGACCGTCGAGCAGCTCGTCGAGGCGCTCGTCGCCGAGGGGCGGCACGTCACGCTGCTCGCGCACGTGCTGTCGTCCTCGAAGGTCGACGACGACGTGCCCGTGGTCACCGAGATCGCGCGCCGGCACGCCGGCGTCGACGTGCTCGTGCCGACCGACCTGGCCGACGTCCGCGAGGCCGTCGCGTCGGCGCGGCTCGTCATCGGCTCGCGCATGCACGCGTGCCTCAACGCCCTGTCGGTCGGGACGCCGGCGATCCCGCTGGCCTACTCCCGCAAGTTCGAGCCGCTGCTCGACGACCTCGGCTGGCGCGCGACGATCGACCTGCGCACGGCGACCACACCGGTCGACGACGTGCTGCGGCTCGCGGACGACTCCGCGCTGCTCGACGGCGTCGCGGCGGTCCGTGAGCGGGCCGAGGCGGCCCTCGGGCCCGCCGAGGCCGCGCTGCGCAAGCTCGGGTGACGCCGTGACCGACCCCGCACCCGAGGCGCCCGACACCATCGCCCCCACCGCAGGCCTGGGTCGCCGGACGGCCCGCGGCGCGATGGTGACGCTCGGCGGGCAGGCCGTGCGGATGACGATCCAGATCGGCGGCGTCGTCGTCCTCGCGCACCTGCTGTCCCCGCACGACTACGGCCTGCTCGCGATGGTGCTCACGGTCGTCGGCGTGGGCGACCTGTTCCGGGACTTCGGCCTGTCGTCGGCGGCGATCCAGGCGACGACGCTGAGCCGCCACCAGCGCGACAACCTGTTCTGGCTCAACACGGGCATCGGCGCCGTCCTGGCGCTCGCCACGTTCCTCGCGGCCCCGCTCATCGCGAACCTGTACGACGAGCCCGACCTCGTGGGCATCGCACGCGCGCTGTCGCTGACGTTCCTGCTCAACGGGCTCGCCACCCAGTACCGGGCGAACCTCACGCGGCACATGCAGTTCGCGAAGCTCGCGCTCATCGACATCGCGGGCCCCGCCGTGGCGCTCGCCGTGGCGGTGCTGATGGCGGTGAACGGGGCCGGGTACGAGGCGCTCGTCGTGCAGCAGCTCACCACCGCCGCCGTGCTGCTGGCCGGCGTCGTGGTGGTCGGCCGGTGGCTGCCGGGCCTCCCGCGGCGGCACGTCCCGATGCGCGGGCTGCTCAAGTTCGGCTGGAACCTGCTCGGCACCCAGCTCGTGGGGTACGCGTCGAACAACGTCGACTCCCTCACCATCGGCGTGCGGTTCGGCACGGTCAGCCTCGGCCTCTACAACCGGGCGTTCTCGCTGCTCATGCAGCCCCTCACGCAGCTGCGTGCACCGACCACGACCGTCGCCCTGCCCGTGCTGAGCCGCCTGCGCGACGACACCGCCCGGTTCGGCGAGTTCGTGCGACGCGGCCAGCTCGCGCTCGCGTACACGCTCGTCGCCGGCCTGAGCCTCGTCATCGCCGCCGCGGAGCCGCTCACGCAGATCCTGCTCGGCCCGCAGTGGACCGGCGTGATCCCGCTCATCCGGTTCCTCGCCGCCGCCGGGATGTTCCAGACGCTCGCGTACGTCGGCTACTGGGTGTACCTCGCGACCGGGCTGACCGGCGTGCTGCTCCGCTACACGCTCGTCTCGGCGGCGATCCGCATCACGTGCGTCGTGGTGGGCAGCACGTGGGGCGTGGTCGGTGTCGCCGCCGGGTACGCCGTCGCGCCGATGCTCGCGTGGCCGCTGTCGCTGTGGTGGCTGTCCCGGCACACCCCCGTGCCGCTGCGCGCGCTCCTCACGGGTGCGCTGCGCACGCTCGCCGCGTTCGGGGCGTGCGCCGCGGTCGGCTGGTACGCGTCGACGTTCGTCGACGGGCGCTGGGCGGCCCTCCTGGTCGCGCTGGGGTCGTCGCTCGCGTTCTTCGGGCTCGTGTGGCTCGCGGTGCCGCTGATCCGGCGTGACGTGCGCGAGGTGGTCGACGTCGTGCACCTGGCCCGCTCGGGCCGCGGCCCGCGGACGGTGCCGGCGGCCGCCTGACGGGAGCGGGTCAGGACCCCAGCGGCTCAGGACCCCGGGTCCGGTCCGACCGCGTCGTCGATCGCGTCCGACAGCATCGGGGCGAGCGTCGTCATGTACGTCATCGTGACGTGCTGGTCCTGGTGGTAGACGAGCACGTCGCCGATCACGGCAGGGCACGTGCCGTCCTGGCAGAAGTACCCGGTGAGGTCGACGAGCGCGGCGCCGGGCGTCTGCTCGACGGCGCTCACCTGCGGGTCGGGCAGCAGGCTGACGTCCTGCGGCGTGCCGCACGCGTCGGCGGACCGGTCCTCGACGCACGCCGGGGTGCTCTCGACGCCCGCCTGCGTGGGGTCGGGGTTGTCGCGCAGCGCGACGACACGTGCCCCCGACCCGGACATCCGGGTCCACGCGTCGACGAACCCGTCGACACCGCCGTCGTCGCCGTAGCGCGTCGCGGACAGCGCGGACGTGAACACGTAGTCGAAGTCGGCGTGCTCGACGGTGTCGATGACGTCCTTCTCCCACGCGCGGCACGCGGCGCTGCGGTCCTGCGGCGGGGTCGCGGTCACGGGGCACCCCGAGCGCAGGTAGGTGGTGAGCTTCCAACCACGCTGCTCGGCGACGGCCGCGAGCGCCGGCTCCCACTGGGCCGCGTGCGAGTCGCCGACGAGGGCGACCTGCACGGCGCCGTCCGGGTCGCCGAACGTGCACGGCGTCGCCGTCACGGTGTCGCCGCCGACCTGGCACCCGTGGTGGACGACGCCGAAGTCGTCCTGGTCGCCGATGAGCGGCGCCGGGTACACGGCGTCGGCCGCGCCGTCGTCCGCGGCCGCCGCGCACGCGGGGTCGTCGAC
>JAEWCA010000022.1 GCA_023390875.1 Actinomycetes bacterium | reverse complement strand
GGCGCACGGGGGGAGCGAGGCGACGTGGACCCCGTCGCTCGGCTACGGCGGACGACGGTCGCGGCCGCACGCCGGGCACGTCGGCCCGGTGCCGACGCCGCCGACCTCGGTGGACGTGACGACAGGGCGTACGGCGACCGCGGCCGCGCCCTCCGCGATCGTCCCGTCCTCGACCGCGCCGTCGATCACCACGCCGCGTCAGGAGCGCACGCGCAACCGGGCGTCGATGTGGGGCCACACGTGGGAGCCGCCCCCGGCACCGCTCGCCCCGCAGCGGGAGGAGCGCACCGTGCTGCGCGCGCCCAAGGGCACCGAGGTCCCGGGCCTGGCGACGGCCGACGGGCACGACGTCGTCCCCGCGCTGCTGCCCCCGGCGGCGAGCGACCTCGACGAGATCCCCGCGCACGTCATCGACCTGGCCGACCGGTTCCTGCGCCTGCCGCGCCACCTCGGCATCCACTCGGGCGGCATGGTGATGTGCGACCGCCCGGTCATCGAGGTGTGCCCGGTCGAGTGGGCGCGGATGCCGGGTCGCACGGTGCTGCAGTGGGACAAGGAGGACTGCGCCGACGCGGGGCTCGTGAAGTTCGACCTGCTGGGTCTCGGCATGCTCACCGCGCTGCGGATCGCGTTCACGTCCATCGAGCAGCACGGCGGCCCCAAGCTCGACCTGCACGACCTGCCCGACGAGGACCCGAAGGTGTACGACCTGCTGAGCGCCGCGGACACCGTCGGGGTGTTCCAGGTGGAGTCCCGCGCGCAGATGGGCACGTTGCCGCGCCTGCAGCCGCGCACGTTCTACGACATCGTCATCGAGGTCGCGCTCATCCGTCCCGGCCCGATCCAGGGCGGCTCGGTGCACCCGTACATCGAGCGCGCGCACGGCCGGCAGCCCGTGAGCTACCTGCACCCGCTCCTGGAGAAGTCGCTCGCCAAGACGAAGGGCGTGCCGCTGTTCCAGGAACAGCTCATGCAGATGGCGATCGACGTCGCGGACTTCACGCCGGCAGAGGCGGACCAGCTGCGCCGGGCGATGGGCTCGAAGCGGTCGACGGAACGGATGGAGGCCCTCAAGGAGCGGCTGCTGTCGGGGATGGCGAAGCACGACATCAGCCGCGACGTCGGCCTGCAGATCTTCGACAAGCTCAAGGCGTTCGCCGACTTCGGCTTCCCGGAGTCGCACGCGTACTCGTTCGCGTTCCTCGTGTACGCGAGCGCGTGGCTGAAGGTGTACCACCCGGCGGCCTTCTACGCAGGGCTGCTCGCCGCGCAGCCGATGGGCTTCTACTCGCCGCAGAGCCTGTCGGCGGACGCCCGCCGGCACGGTGTCGAGGTGCTGCGTCCCGACGTGCAGGTGTCCGACGTGCAGGCGTGCGTGGAGCGCACCGGGCCGACGCCGGAGGGCGGCGAGCCGCTGCTCGTCCCGTCACCGAGCGGCACGGGCCGCGCACCGGCGGCGGGTGTGCGGACGTCGGTCGCGTCCGACGTGCGCCGGTCGCTCGCGGTGCGGCTGGGGCTCGCGTCGGTGCGGTCGGTGGGGGAGGACGTCGCGCAGCGCCTCGTCGACGAGCGCCGGGCACGTGGGCCGTTCGCGGACCTGCGGGACCTGGTGCGCCGCGTGCAGCTGACCACCGGCCAGCTCGAGGCGCTCGCCACCGCCGGGGCGCTCGACTGCCTGGGCGTCACACGCCGCGAGGCGCTGTGGGCGGCCGGCGCGCTCGCGCAGGAGGGGCCGGACACGCTGCACGGCGTCTCGGTCGGGGTCGCGGCGCCGATGCTGCCGGGGCTGAGCGACGTCGAGGTCGCGACGGCGGACGTGTGGGCGACGGGCGTGTCGGTCGACTCGTACCCGACGCAGTTCGTCCGGGACGGCCTGGACGCGGCAGGGGTGCTGAGGGTCGAGGAGGCGTACCGGCACGAGATCGGCCGCCGGGTCGCCGTCGCGGGGGTCGTGACGCACCGGCAGCGGCCGGGGACCGCGGGCGGCGTGACGTTCCTGTCGCTGGAGGACGAGACGGGGCTGCTCAACATCGTCTGCTCGGCGGGGCTGTGGCAGCGGTTCCGGCGGGTCGCGCGCACGTCGAAGGCGCTCGTCGTGCGGGGCAGGCTGGAGCGGCAGGACGGTGCGACGAACCTCGTCGCGGAGCACCTGGTCCCGATGTCGTTGCGCGTGCGCAGCTCGTCGCGGGACTTCCAGTGACGCTCAGGGCTCCTTGACGGTCGCCTTGTCGTCGATCTTCTCGGTGTCGTCGACGGGTTCGACGTCGTCGTCCGCCTCGTCCTCCTCCATCGGCGGCTCCAGCGTCCGCAGCCGCGAGAAGATCGCCCACACCACGGCGACGAGCGGCACGGCGATGATCGCGCCGAGGATCCCGGCCGTCAGCGTCCCGCACGTCACCGCGAGCGCCACCACCACGGGGTGCAGCGACACCTGCTTGCCCATGACGAACGGCTGCAGCACGTGCCCCTCGAGCTGGCCGATGAGCGCGATGCCGAGGCCGACGAGCGCCGCCGACAGCAGCCCGTTCGCGGCCAGCGCGACGATCATCGCGATCACCATCGCGGTCGGCGCACCGACCAGCGGGATGAACGCACCGATCATGACGAGCACCGCGAGCGGCGCGGACAGCGGCACCCGCAGGACCGTCAGCAGGATGAACGCGAGCATCCCGTCCGTGACGGCGATGATCACGGTGCCGCGCGTGTAGCCGGAGAACGTGTACCAGCCGGCCCCGCCGGCGGTCTTCCACGTCTCGCGCGACCGCACGGGCAGCTGGTTGAGGAACCACGTCCACATCTCACGCCCACGCGCGAGGAAGAAGATCGTGCAGAAGATCGCGAGCGCGAGCGCCGTGAAGATCTCGACCACGGAGCCCGCCCCCGCGGCCGCCTGGCCGGCCAGGTCGCCCGCGTGGTCCTGCACCCACTGCTGCGCGGTCGTGAACCACTCGGCGATCTGCTCGTTCGTGATCTTGAACGGCAGCGGCCCGTTCTCCAGGAAGTCGGTGATCTGCCCGATGCCGTCGCTGAACTGCTTGGTGAGGTCCTCCCACTGGTTCGCGATCGAGTACGCCACATAGGTGAGCAGCCCGACGAAGAACAGGATCCCGCCGAGGATCGACAGCGCCGTCGCGAGCCCCCGCCACATGAAGCGCGACAGGAACTCGACGAACGGCCGCAGCACCGCCGTGAACACGAACGCGAGGAACAGCGCGATGAACAGCAGCTGCACCCGCGACGTCGCGTAGAAGATCAGACCCACCGCGGCGACCACGACCAGCAGCCGCCAGGACACCCCCGCCATGCTGCGCAGCCAGCGGGGTGCGGTGTGCTCGATGCCGTACGCGTTCGGGTTGCGGCGTGCCCCTGCCACCTTGCGGCCCGTGGGCGGGCGACTGCCGGTGATGCTGCTCACGTCGGTCATCGGGCTCCCGGCTGTCTGATGAGGTGACGGCAGCCCCGTGGCCTGCAGGGCGTCGTAGGCGTCAGTCTGCACCGCTGGGCCGATGCATGCCCGTGCGCCGCACCGTGCTATCTTTCATGCCGCACCTGAGGGAGCCCCTGGGCTTCCGACGGTCCACCCGTCCGGGTGGCGGAATGGCAGACGCGCTAGCTTGAGGTGCTAGTGCCCGAAAGGGCGTGGGGGTTCAAGTCCCCCTCCGGACACTCGTTGAGACAGCGAACACGAAGGCCCTGACCGCGGAGACGCGGCCAGGGCCTTCGTGTTGGTGCAGGTGGCCGAGGCGACGAGCAGCTGCAGCGCTACGCGTGCACCGTCAGGACACCGGCACCGACGTCGGCCGCGGGGCGACCGTGGCCACGGAGGCGACGGCCCAGGCGGGCAGGTCGATGTCGATCTCGAGGACGCCCGACTCCGGGACGGTGACGGTCCACCGGCGCAGGTCGTCCGCGACGGTCTTGAGCTCGGCGGTCTGGGCGCGGGTGAGGTTGAGCGGCTCACCCATCTGGTGCCACGCCTCGGCGGCGTTGCCGTGCTCCCAGTCGAGCAGCTCGACCTGGAAGACGGTCCCCGGAGCGACGCCCGCGACGGTGTGGCGTACGCGCCGGGCCGTCCCGATCTCCCGGTACGCGCGCGTCGCCGCGTAGGAGTCGTGCTGCTCGACGCCGCGGGTGCCCATCTCGGCGGGGTAGTTGAGGAACACCGCGGACACGCGGCCGTCGTCGGACGAGCGGGTGATGATGCCCTGCTCGTCCTGGTGCACGACGCGGTCGCCCAGGCGGTTCAGCATCGCGACGGCGTGGAACGTGGGCTTGTGGATGCCCTGCTCGTTGACGAACCCGAAGCCGCCGTGGAACGGGCCGAGCCCGGCGCCGCCCTCCTCGAAGATGTCGGTGAACGTCCAGTAGGAGATGGAGTCCGCGAGCGCGGCGCCCTTGAGGAACGCGCGCGTGATGTACGTGGCGGCGAAGAGGGTGTCGTGCGTGCGGTCCCGGCTCGACGGCGAGGACGACCACTCGGTGATGTGCAGCTCGGCCTCGGGGTACGGGCTGGCCGCGATGAGCTCTTGCATGAGGCGCAGGTCCTGCGCGGTGGCGTCCACGTGGCGGTGGATGGCCTTGAAGCCGCTGCCGGTCCCGTCGGCCGCGTAGTCCGTCGGGTAGAGGTGGGTCGAGAGGAAGTCGATCGGCAGGTCCCGCTCGGCGCAGTGGTCGATGAGCTCGCGGACCCAGACCGGTTGCCAGTCGAGCGCGTCAGGGTCGGGCGCCTGCCCGGTGGTGAACTCGGCGGCGCGGTCGTAGGTCTCACCGGCGTAGCGGGCGTCGGGCACGAACACGGACGTCGACGGGCCGCCCACCTTGAGCTGCGGGTCGATCGCCTTGAGCGCCCGCGCGGTGGCCTCGTACAGCTCGAAGTACTCGGTGCGGGTGCCGGTCCAGAAGTGGGGGACCAGGTTCGGTTCGTTCCAGACCTCGAACCGCCACTGCCTCACCTCGTCGAGGCCGTACCTCTCGATCCAGTGCCGCACGGTCTCGCTCACGAGGCGGACCCACTCGGCCATGTCGGTGGGCGGGCTGCAGTGCGCCTTCCACCAGAACAGCGTCTCGGTCTGCGTGGCCAGCTCCCGGGGCATGAACCCCAGCTCGACGAACGGGCGCGCGTCGGCGTCGAGGATCGCGTCGAACACCATGTCGACGTAGCTGAAGGTGATCGGCGGCTCGGCCAGCACCTCCGGCGGGGCGAAGCCGCCGCCGTAGGTGGCGCGGTACACGAACATGTCGTCGTGGAACAGGCCGTGGAACCGCACGTAGCGGACTCCCAGCACGTCCACGGCCTCGCGGAAGTGGGCCTGCCAGTCGGCGCGCAGCGCCTCGTTGGCCCGGCCTGCACCGACGCACCGGTTCCACACGTGGTGCAGCGGTGCGTCCGACGGCGGCGCACCGTCCACTCGCAGCTCGTCGAGCGCAGGCGCGTCGTGGGGCATGGAGATCTCCTTCGGGGTCGTCATGGCCTCGGCACCGTGATGTCGTCGCCGACACGGAACCAGTCGACGTCCACGTGCCCGCCGGTCTCGGCCGTGGCGTAGCAGAAGATCGCGAACCGGTACCCGGTGAAGTGGTCGAGGCTGTACTCCATCGCCAGGTCGTCGCCGATCGGCGTCCAGGCGGCGCCGTCGAGCGAGTATGCGAACGAGGCGCGGTCGGTGGCGTCGCGGAAGTCCACGTCCACGCGGAGCAGGACCGTCTCGGTCGTCACCGGCACCGGGGCGCTGGTGAAGGCGACGCTGCCCTGCCGGTCGGCGCGGCGCATCACGAGCCGGCGGACGCCGTCGGCCATCTCGACCGCCACGTACCCGTACTTGTGCTGGTACGCGGACAGGCCGGCCACGTCGCCGTCCTTCATGCCGGAGACGTCCAGCGAGATCGCCGCGGCGCTCGCGGGCCCGTACGTGCGTTGGGTGAGCGTGTTGCGGGCGTCGAGGATGCCCGACGCGATGCTGCCCGTGGTCAGCCGCAGGTGGCCGGGCCGGTCCGTGAGCGACCAGTACCGGTTGTCCGGGTTGTGGTTCCACTGCCACGTCAGCCCGAGGCTCGACCCGTTCCAGGCGTCCTCGTCCGACGCCGTCAGGGCGCCGGCGTCGGCGGTGTTCCAGTAGCCGGCGGGCGTGGGCTGGTCGTCGAAGTCGTCCGAGACGAGCAGGTCCGCCGCGCCTGCGGAGACCGTGGCCCCTGGGACGGCCGGGGCCTCGAGCGTGTAGTGCGGCCACCCGTCGTCGTCCCAGGTGACGCGCGCGAGCTGCGGTGCGCGCCCGAGCGGCCCCTCGTCCTGGAAGAGCAGGGCGTACCACTGCCCGTCCGGTGCCTGGACGACGCCGCCCTGGGCGACGCCGTCGCCCTGGCGCCCCTCGACCAGCACCGCCTGGCTGAGCACGACCCTGCCCTCCCAGGTCCCGCCCTGGGACTGCGGCGTCAGCGACGTCGACCGCCACACGACCTCCTGGCGGATCCCGCCCGTCGGCCACTCGATCATGAAGACGTAGTAGTGGTCGCCGATCTTGTACGCGTGCGCCCCCTCGGCGTCGAGCCCGCTGGTCTGGTCGACGTTGGCGTTCTCGACGAGCCGCGTGGCTGGGCCGTCCCAGACGAAGGTCCCGTCGTCGGCCCGGCGGAGCCGGCGCAGGTCGATGACCCCGCCGCCGTAGACGAGGTAGGCGTCCCCGCCGTCGAACAGGAGCGACTGGTCGTGGGCGTAGCCGTCGAGCACGGACCTCGTCCACGGCCCGTGCTCGATGCTCGGCGTCGCGTAGACGTACGTCCTGCTCGTGGTCAGGCTGCCGACCGAGACGTAGAACGTGCCCTCGTGGTGCCTGATGCTCGCGGCCCAGCTGCCCTGCCCGTAGGCGTTCTCCCCGTGGCGCAGAGCGAGCGCGTCCGTGTCGTCGAGGATCGGGGCGGTGTAGCCGGCGATCGACCAGTGCACCAGGTCGCTCGAGCGCATGATCGGCACGCTCGGCGCGAAGTACATGGTCGTGCTGACCATGTAGTAGTACCGACCGTCGTGGACGACGTCCGGGTCGGGGACGTCCGCGAAGACGACCGGGTGGGCGGTCACCGGAGGCCGAGACCGACGGTGACGTACGAGTGGGCGGGAAGGTCGATCTCGAGCCCGCGCGGGTGCGGCCGCACGCCGTCGTGCGCGGTCGGCGCGACGGCGTCGAGCCGCTCCGGGGTGTTGTGCGCGTCCAGGGCGGCCGCGGTCAGCAGCCGTGCCTCGTGCCCGACGACCTCGCGGCCGCGCAGGTCGAGCACGACCGTGCGGTCGGCGACGGTGTCGAGGTTCGACAACGAGACGAGCGCGGCGTCGCCCTTGACCGACGCGGACGCCGAGACCAGCGGCAGCTCGGTCCCGTCGACGGCCCGGGTCTTCACGCCGCGCAGGTGCACGGCGAGCGCGGCGGCGTCGTGGTGCCCGGCGTTCATCGCGAACACGTGGTAGGTCGGGGTGAGCACCAGCGCGCCCGTGTCGGGGTCCGTCAGGATCATCGCCTGCAGCACGTTGACCGTCTGCGCGATGTTCGCCATCACGACCCGGTCGGCATGCCGGTGGAACGCGTCGAAGTGCACGGAGGCGACGAGCGCGTCACGGAGCGTGTTCTGCTGGTACAGGAACCCCGGGTTCGTCCCCTTCTCCACGTTCCACCACGTGCCCCACTCGTCGACGACCAGGCCCACCTTGCGGTGCGGGTCGTAGCGGTCCATCACCGTCGAGTGGCGGGTGAGCAGCTCCTCCATGCGGCGAGCCCTGGCCATCGTCGTGTACCACTCGTCCGTGCTGAAGCCGGTGGCGTCGCCCTTGTCGCCCCACGAGCCCGACATCGTGTAGTAGTGCAGCGACACGGCCTGGAACGGCCGCGCCGGCTCGGCCGGGTCGGCGGCCAGGTCGTCGAACGAACGCATGAGCGTCTCGGTCCAGTGCAGGTCCGACTCGTTCGCGCCGGCCGCGATCCGGTACAGGGAGTTGCCACCGTGGTTGCGCGAGTACGTGGCGTACTGCCGGGCGAGCGACGCGAACTGCTCCGCACGCAGGTGCCCGCCGCAGCCCCACGCCTCGTTCCCCAGCCCCCAGAACGGCACCCGCCACGGCTCGTCGCGCCCGTTCGCGCGGCGCAGCGCCGCCATGGGGGAGTCGTCCGCCCGGGTCAGGTACTCGACCCAGTCCGACATCTCCGCGACGCTGCCGGACCCGACGTTCCCGGACACGTACGCGTCCGCGCCGAGCAGCTCGCACAGGTCCATGAACTCGTGCGTGCCGAACGCGTTGTCCTCGACGACGTCGCCCCAGTGGCTGTTGACCATGCGGGGCCGCTGCTCGCGCGGACCGATCCCGTCCCGCCAGTGGTAGTCGTCGGCGAAGCAGCCGCCCGGCCAGCGCAGGTTCGGGATGTGCAGGTCCCGCAGGGCTGCCACGACGTCGGACCGGATGCCGCGCACGTTCGGCACGTCCGAGTCCTCACCGACCCAGAAGCCGCCGTAGATGCAGCGGCCCAGGTGCTCCGCGAAGTGGCCGTAGACGTGCCGGCTGATCGTCGCACCGGGCAGGTCGAGGTCGATGATCGCGGTCGTGGTGGTCGTCATTGTCTTCCCATCGGCTGGATGATCTGGGGAAAGGGGTCAACGGGCGGTTCTCGGGAGCCGGACGCGCATCGGTCCGGGGGAGCGGTTGCCCCGGGCGGAGACAAGACCGCTCGCCGACCGTGATCGGCGCGGGCGCCACGGTGAGGTCGTCGCCGTCGAGCCTCCTGCGCCCAGGTCCGACCGCCGGTGTCGCGGGACACGATCGGTCCGCGGCCGACCGTCACGGCTCCGCGCGACGGGTCGGCGCGATGGCGGGCCGCGGTGAGCCGCGACGGCAGGTCGAGCTCAGCCCGAGAGGGCGATCGGCGATGCGGGTGCTGCCGTGCGGGCAGGCGGAGGCACAGGGGTGCTCACGGGGGTGGTCTCCTTTGACCGGGTAGCGACGTGGGTGACGCGGACAGTCGCGTGCTCGCGTACGGCTAGGCGCCGCCGCGGGTGGATCCACGCACCACGAGGCGGACGGGTGCGACGACGTGCTCGGCAGGACCGGCCCAGCCCGACATCTGGCGGTGCAGCAGCGTGACCGCCGCCTCGGCGACGCCCTCGTGGTTGGCGTCGACCGACGTGATGCCCGGCGGGATGAAGCGCGACATGTCGAGGTTGTCGAACCCGGCGAGCTGGACGTCGACGGGGACGCGCAGCCCGCTGTCGGCCAGGGCGGATAGCGCCCCGAGGGCGACGATGTCGGTGACGGCGAAGACCCCGTCGAAGGGCAGCCCCGCGGCGATGAACTCGAGCATCGCGTCGCGACCACCGAGGGAGGTGTAGTCGCTCACGGGCACGACGTACGCGGGGTCGGCGTCGAGACCGGCCTCGCGGCACGCGTTCTCCCACCCGACGCGGCGGTCCGTGGTCATCATGTGTGCGGCGTCGAACGAGCATCCGAGCGCAAGGATGCGGCGCGATCCGCGCTCGATCATGTGTGCCGTGGCGAGGCGGGCACCGGACTCGTTCGCCAGGCGCACGTGGTTGAGGTGGTCCGGGACGTCGCGCTCGCCCAGCAGCACGATCGGCTTGGACGTGCGGACCCGCCCCAGCTGCTCCAGGTCGAGACCGGCGATGGACAGCAGGACGCCGTCGTACATCTGGAGCCGCGCGACGCTCAGCGCCTCCATCTCCTGCTCCGCGTTGGCGCTCGTCCGTTCGAGGACGAGGTGACGCCCCTCCGCCTCGATCAGCGGGGCGACCTCGTCGGCGAGCTCGCCGAAGTAGTCGTGGAAGCTCGGGACGACGAACGCGACGGTGTCGGTCCGTCCGGCGCGCAGGTGCCGCGCCGTCAGGTTGACCTCGTAGCCGAGGGCTTCGACGGCCGCCATGACGCGAGCGCGCGTCGGCTCGTTGACGGGGAGGCGCTCGTTGAGCACGTTCGACACGGTCATGACCGAGACGCCGGCCGCGCGGGCCACGTCCGCCATCCGCACCATGTGCTTCCTCCTTCCCGCGAGATTCTGCCAGTCGGGCGTGGGTCGTCGGGCCAGGAGGACCCGGCCACGCCCGCGGAGCCGCGCTCAATATATCGATAAAAAGTCGGAGCACAAGGCCCGCGACGCGACGCCTTCGAGCGATCGCTGCGCGATGCAGTCGTGACCATCTTGAGATGTGCGAGGGGCTTGACGGACCGCGGAGGCGTCTCTACTTTAACGCTAAAATCCCGCTCGGGATGAGGACGCCTGGCCCCCACTCGCGTCCGATGTGCACGTTCCAGTCAAGGTCGACCGGAACTGTTCTCAAGGGAGAGACCTCGGTGCGTACCGCAAGAACGAAGTTGTCAGCTCTTGTCCTGGTTGCAGCAGTGTCAGTGGGACTTGTCGCGTGTTCCTCTGACGGCGACCCCAAGGAGGACTCCTCGAAGCCTGCCGTGATCCCCGAGGGTGATCTCGCCGACAAGTCGGGGACGCTGACCCCCAGCAACCCGACCACGCTCACCACCTGGATCACCACGGCCGAGCAGGCTCCGGCGGCCGACAACAAGCTCACCAAGCTGCTCAAGGACCAGCTCGGCGTGACCCTCAAGTACGAGATCGTCACCCCGGACAACGTGGACCAGAAGATCGGTGTCATGCTCGCGGGCGGCGAGTACCCCGACCTCATCGGCACCACCGACCTGAAGATGCGTCTCCTGGAGGGCGGCGCCCTCGAGCGCCTGGACGACATGCTCGACACCGGCGACTACCCGAACCTCGCCGAGTACGTCAAGGACGACATCAAGAAGATGAGCTACTCGGGCGACGAGGTGGACCCGGGCCTGTACATCTTCCCGAACTACAACCGCTTCTACGGCGAGCCCACGGGCGGCGTCTACTACGGTCCCGCGTTCTGGATCCAGAAGCGCGTGCTCGCGGACGCCGGCTACCCGGACCTCAGCAACATGACGCTCGACCGCTACTTCGAGCTCATCGCGAACTACAAGGCGAAGAACCCCCAGACCGAGGGCGCCCCGACCGTCGGGTTCGAGGTCCTCGCGTCGACGGGCCGCGAGTGGGGCATGACCAACCCGCCGGCGCTGCTGGCAGGTTCCCCGAACAACGGTGGCGTCATCGTCGACGACAAGAACCACGCCCAGATCTACGCCGACAAGGACATCGCGAAGGACTTCTACAAGGTCCTCAACGAGCAGTACAAGGCGGGTCTCGTCGACCCCGAGTCCTTCACCCTGACGTACGACCAGTACACGGCGAAGATCGCCACGGGCGCCGTCCTCGGCATGCACGACCAGGGCTGGGACTTCCAGACCGCGACGCAGTCGCTGCAGAGCGCCGGCAAGGACGAGTACACCTACGTGCCGCTCATGCCCGTCTACGAGGGCAAGAAGCCGTGGTACGCCGACCGCCCCGTCATGAACACCAACCAGGGCTTCGGCATCTCCGTCTCCAGCAAGCAGAAGGAGAAGGCCCTCAAGTTCCTCGACCTCATGATCAGCGAGCCGTGGCAGAAGGTGCTCTCGTGGGGCGTCGCCGGCGAGGACTACCAGGTCGGCGACGACGGCATGTTCACCCGCACGGACGAGCAGCGGGCCAACTACAAGGACATCACCTGGCGTGCCTCCAACCGTCTCACCGCGCTGCTCGACGTGCTGCCCAAGCACAACGGCCAGTTCTCGGACGGCAACGCCTACAGCCCTGACGACCAGCCCGCCGAGTTCTACGCGACGCTGACCGACTACGACCGCGGCGTCATGGAGAAGTACGGCAAGAAGACCTGGCTCGAGTTCATGAACCCGCAGCCGGAGAACCCCAAGTACTACCCCGCGTGGAACATCGGGCTCTCCGACGACGCCAACCAGGTCAACCAGCAGCTGACCGACACCAACGTGCAGAACCTGCCGAAGATCATCGCCGGTGACCCTGCCCAGTTCGACGCGAACTGGAAGGCGTACGTCGACGCCATCCACAAGATCGACGTCAAGGTGTACGAGGACGCGATCAACGCCGGCATCAAGGACCGTCTGGCCAACTGGTAACAGTCCGCGAGCACTCGTGGGGGGGGGGGGGGGGGGGCCCCCCCCCCCCCGCCCCCCGGGGGGGGGGGGGGGGGGGGGGGG
>JAEWCA010000585.1 GCA_023390875.1 Actinomycetes bacterium | reverse complement strand
CGGCCCCACGCGCCGAGCAGCACCGGCAGGCCCTTGCGCGACTCGTCGAGCCGGCCGAGGAACGCGACCGTCGGCGCGTCCGGCGTGCCGGTCCACCGCGGGTCGGGCTCGGCGTCGGCGAACTGGTCGACGTAGACCCCGTTCGGGATCACGACCGCGTCGCCGCCGAGGTGCTCGACGAGTGTGCGCCGGGCGTCCTCCGACACCGCGATGCGCGCCGAGATCTTCTCGAGCGACTGCTTGACCAGCGGGTACGCGACCTGCAGCGGTCGCGAGCGGATGAGCGACGTGTGGAACGTCGCGACCACCGGGCCGTCCGCGATCCAGAGCGCGAGCATCCCGAGGCTCGGCGTCACGGGCTCGTGCAGGTGCAGCACGTCGAACTGGCCCGCCGTGAGCCACTTGCGCACGCGCGCGGCGGTCACCGGGCCGAACGTGAGGCGGGCGACCGACCCGTTGTACCGGACCGGCACCGCCCGGCCCGCGGCCGTGAGGTACGGCGGGACCGGTGTGTCGTCGTCCGCCGGCGCGAGCACCGACACCTCGTGCCCGCGCGCGAGCAGCGCCTCCGCGAGGTCCCGCACGTGGAACTGCACCCCGCCCGGGACGTCGAACGAGTACGGGCAGACGATGCCGACCCGCAGGGGTCGGCCGTCGGTGCGGCCCGGCGCCGCCGCCGTCGTCACGTGCTGCTCCGCTCCGCCTCGAGCGTCGCGGCGTACCGGGCCGGGTCGAGGTCCTCGACGAACACGGCCTGCAGCATGTGCCAGTCCTCGGCGTGCTCCGCGATGCCCTGCGCGAGCCGGTCGACCCACGCCTGCGTGACCGCCTTGACCTGCTCGGCCCGCGCCAGGCCGGCAGGCACCTCGACGGGTGCGCCGAACTCGATGACGATCCCCCACGGCGACCCGGCCGCCTTCCGGCGGGCGCCGCTGAGCCGCTCGTAGCTCACGACGGTCGGCATGAGCATCGCTCCGGTGGAGACCGCCAGCGCCGCCGGGCCGGCCGCGACGCGCGCGCGGTGACCGAACAGGTCCACCTCGACGCCGCGCGCGGTGAGGTCACGGTCCGCGAGCAGCGGCAGCAGGCCGGGGCCGCCGCGCGCCGTCCGGACCAGGTCGCGGAACACGTCTCCTCCGCCGGTGAGCGGGAAGATCCGCAGCCCGATCGACTCCCGGAACCCGACGAACTCCTGGAACAGCTCCTCGGGCTCGAGCCGCTCCGCCACGGTCGTCACGGGCGCGAGCTCACGGGTGCAGTACGCGCCCGCGAGGTCCCAGTTGCCGACGTGCCCCAGGGCCAGCAGGACGGTCCGCCCCGCCGCCAGCTCGTCGTCGAGCCGCGGGTGCCTGATCAGGCGCACACGCGCGTCGATCTGCTCGCGCGACATCGTGCGCAGCGCGAACGTCTCGCCGAAGTACCGCATGTACGAGCGCATGCCCGCGCGGCTGAGGCGGCGCAGCGCCCGCTGGTCGAGTCCCGGGCGCACGCGGGCGAGGTTGCCCTCGAGACGGCGCACGCCCTGGCCGTGCCGCCACCACGAGACGTCGGCCGCGACGTTGCACAGACCCCGCAGGAGCGGGCCGGGCACCCGCCCCGCGACGCGCCACGCGGTCGAGTACAGCCGGGCGACGTCCACCCTCACTCCGTCACCCCGACCGCCTGGCGGTGCACCTTCGCCATGCGCTGCACGATCGTGACGCCGGACGCGAGGGCGAGGAAGCCGAGCGCGACGGTCAGCACGACGTCGGGCGCACCGAGACCCACCGCAGCCGTCGCCACGAGGGCGATCAGCAGCCGGTCCGCCCGCTCCGCGATGCCGCCGGACGCCGTCATGCCGAGCCCCTCGGCACGGGCGCGCGCGTACGGCACGATCGAGCCGAGCACCACGCACGCCAGCGCGAGCACCGCCGTGAGCCGGTCGTCGCCGTCGCCGACGAACCACAGCAGCAGCCCGGAGAAGATCGCCCCGTCACCGAACCGGTCGAGCGTCGAGTCCAGGAACGCCCCCCACGGCCCCGACCGGCCCGACCGGCGGGCCATCACGCCGTCGAGCGAGTCCGTCAGCACGAACACGCCGATGATCAGTGCACCCAGGAACAGGTGGCCCGTCGGGAACGCCCACAGCGCCGTCACGACCACGACGAGCGTGCCGGCGATCGTCACGGCGTCCGGCGAGACGCCCGCACGCAGCAGCGCGTCGGCCGGCGGGGTCATGACGCGCGACATCAGGCCACGCAGTCGGTTCAGCACGGGTCGATCATCCCTTCGGATCGGTCGTCGTCGCGTCAGGCCACGCGGCGGCGAGCCGCGCCCGCGTGTCGGCGAGCAGCTCGGGCAGCGCACGGCTGCGCGCGACGATCGGCAGGAAGTTCGAGTCGCCGCCCCACCGCGGCACGACGTGCTGGTGCAGGTGCGCGGCGATCCCCGCGCCCGCGACCGGCCCCTGGTTCATGCCCAGGTTGAAGCCGTGCGGCGCCGAGACCTCGCGCAGCACCCGCATCGCGGTCCGCGTCAGCGACGCCACCTCGGCGACCTCGTCGTCCGTCAGGTCCGTGTAGTCGGCCACGTGCCGGTACGGGCAGACGAGCACGTGCCCCGAGTTGTACGGGTAGAGGTTGAGCACCACGTACGCGACCGCGCCGCGCGCGACGATCAGCGCCTCCTCGTCGCCGAGGGTCGGCTGCCGGCAGAACGGGCAGCCGTCCCCCGGCTCGTCGTCGGTCGGCTTGTCCTGGCCGCCGATGTACGCCATCCGGTGCGGCGTCCACAGTCGCTGGAAGCCGTCCGGCTCGCCGGCGAACGTGTCGGCCGGCTCGACGCCGTCGTCCACGCGTCAGACCTGCACGCGCTCGCGCACCGCGGACGCGATCCGCTCGATCGCCTCCGCCACGGGCACGCCGTTGTCCTGGCGGCCGTCCCGGTACCGGAACGACACCGCACCCGCCTCGGCGTCCTCGCCGCCCGCGATGAGCACGAACGGGATCTTCTGCGTGCTCGCGTTGCGGATCTTCTTGCCGAAGCGGTCGTCGGACCGGTCCACCTCGGCACGGATGCCCTGCGCGCGCAGCTGCTGCACGACGTCGTCCAGGTACGCCTCGAACGGCTCGGCCACCGGCACGGCGAGCACCTGGACCGGCGCGAGCCAGGCCGGGAACGCGCCGCCGTAGTGCTCGGTGAGCACCGCGAAGAACCGCTCGACGGAGCCGAACAGCGCGCGGTGGATCATGACGGGCCGCTGCCGGCTGCCGTCCGGACCCGTGTACTCGAGCTCGAACCGCTCGGGCAGGTTGAAGTCGAGCTGGATCGTCGACATCTGCCAGGTGCGACCGAGCGCGTCCTTGACCTGCACCGAGATCTTCGGACCGTAGAACGCGGCACCGCCCGGGTCCGGCACGAGGTCGAGGCCGGACGCCTCCGCGACACGACGCAGCGTCTCGGTGGCCTCCTCCCAGGTCGCGTCGTCCCCGACGAACTTGTCGGGGTTCTTCGTCGACAGCTCGAGGTAGTAGTCGTCGAGCCCGTAGTCCTTGAGCAGGTCGAGGACGAACGTCAGCAGGCTCGTCAGCTCGTCGGTCATCTGCTCACGGGTGCAGTAGATGTGCGCGTCGTCCTGCGTGAACCCGCGCGCACGGGTCATGCCGTGCACGACGCCCGACTTCTCGTACCGGTACACGGTGCCGAACTCGAACAGCCGCAGCGGGAGCTCACGGTACGAGCGGCCGCGCGACGCGAAGATCAGGTTGTGCATCGGGCAGTTCATGGGCTTGAGGTAGTACTGCTGCCCCTGCTTGCGGACGACGCCGTCGGCGTCGACCTCCTCGTCGAGGGTCATCGGGGGGTACATGCCGTCCGCGTACCAGTCGAGGTGGCCCGAGACCTCGAACAGCTTCGACTTGGTGATGTGCGGGGTGTTGACGAACGAGTAGCCCGCCTCGACGTGCCGGCGGCGCGAGTAGTGCTCCATCTCCATGCGGATGAGCCCGCCCTTGGGGTGGAACACCGGCAGGCCGGAGCCGATCTCCTCGGGGAAGGAGAACAGGTCGAGCTCGTTGCCGAGCTTGCGGTGGTCGCGGCGCTCGGCCTCGGCGATGCGCTCGAGGTAGGCGCGCAGCTCGTCCTTCGTCGGCCACGCGGTGCCGTAGACGCGCTGCAGCTGCGGGTTCTTCTCGGACCCGCGCCAGTACGCGGCGGCCGACCGGGTCAGCTGGAAGCCGTTGCCGAGCACGCGGGTGCTGGGCACGTGCGGGCCGCGGCACAGGTCCTGCCAGACGACCTGCTCGCTCTCCCGGCCCGCGCCGCGCACGTTCTGGTAGATGCTCAGGCCGCCGAGCCCGACCTCGACGGACGCGCCGTCGGCGGCGGCCGGGTCGCCCTTGAGGCCGATGAGCTCGAGCTTGTAAGGCTCCTCGCGCAGCTCCTTGCGCGCCTCCTCCTCGGTCACGTCCCAGCGCCGGAAGGTCTGGCCCTCCTTGACGATCCGGCCCATGCCCTTCTCGATCGCCTTGAGGTCCTCGGGCGTGAACGGGGTGTCGACGTCGAAGTCGTAGTAGAACCCGTCGGTGATCGGCGGGCCGATGCCGAGCTTGGCGGAAGGGTTGACCTCCTGGACGGCCTGCGCCAGGACGTGCGCCGCGGAGTGCCGGAGCACCGCGAGACCGTCGGGCTCGTCGATCGTGACGGCCTCGACGACGGCGCCGTCCGGGATCGGCAGGTGCAGGTCGCGCAGCTCGCCGTCGACGCGGACCACGAGCACGTCGCGCCGGTCGCCGAACAGGTCGGTGCCCGTCGTGCCCGGCTCCGCCGTGGTCGCAGATCCGTCGACGGTGAGGGTCAGAAGCTCGGGCACCGGTGCTGTTCCCTTCGTGGTGGCCCACCCGGGCGGAGGGCCCCTCGATGCTACCGGCGCCACGGCGGACGCCCGGTCAGCAAGACGGCGGCCTTCGCGACGCGCCGGGAGAAGGGTGAAACAGAGCAGCGAGGGCCGCCCTTCTGGGG